>JBIIOS010000147.1:0-4482 GCA_044336805.1 Candidatus Nanopelagicales bacterium | reverse complement strand
TCCTTAATGAACAGCTTGGTCCCGTGGTAATCATTGGAGAAACGGAAACGCTTACGAGCAATGCGAACCATGAAGTTATCGCGTGGATCTGGGTCCTCGTCCCGGTGTCGCATCAACTGGACACCGGTCCATATGAGTAGCGCACCAAAGATGACAAATGTGAAGGAGAAGTATTCCAGGGCGGTCGCACCAATAGCGATGAATATGCCTCGCATAACTATTGCTAGCGCAACACCGATCAACAAAACGCGTTGATGAAGGTTAAATGGAACGGCGAACTGAGTCAAAATGATGATGAAGACGAAGAGATTATCGATGCTAAGTGATTTCTCCACGAGATACGCCGCAAAGTACTCTGTACCAAACTGCGGTCCCTGCCAAACGTATATGAACACGCCGAATGCGACCGCTATGCCAACATAAAAGATTGACGTCCATAAGGCTTCTTGGAACTTAACGTCATGTGCCTTACGCGAGATTGCAACGAAATCAATAGCCATGAGGGCTGTGATCCCCACGATCGTAATGAGCCACAATCCAAGTGATATTTCCATTGGTTAATTAGCCTCCGCTGATTGCATTCCCCGTAATTCCTTCTTTAAATCTGAGATTTCATCTCGCAAACGAGCTGCCAACTCAAAGTGTAACTCGGAAGCTGCGGCGCGCATCTGATCGCTGAGGTCTTGAATCAAGGCCACAAGATCTCCACTGGGAGTGTGCTTGCGGCTTTGTGAAATCTCCGCTGTAAATAGTCTCGCCGTATCTTCCTCTTCGCGTGAGAGCATATCGGTGATGTCAGCAATTTTTTTACGCAGGGGTTGAGGATCAACACCCATTTCTTTATTGTAAGCAACTTGTTTAGCCCGACGTCGATTTGTTTCATCGATTGCCTTTGCCATAGATGGCGTGATCTTGTCTGCGTACATGTGCACCTGCCCATCAACATTTCGGGCAGCTCGACCAATCGTTTGAATTAACGATGTCCCTGAACGAAGGAACCCCTCTTTGTCGGCGTCAAGGATCGCGACGAGCGAGACCTCGGGTAGATCAAGACCTTCTCGCAACAGATTAATTCCGACCAGAACATCAAACACGCCTAGGCGCAATTCCCGTAAAAGTTCAACCCGCCTCAAGGTATCTACTTCCGAGTGCAAGTATTGAACTTTGATACCATGCTCGGCCAAATAGTTCGTCAAATCCTCAGACATGCGCTTCGTGAGGGTCGTCACCAGCACCCGCTCATTCTTCTCCACACGAATGCGAATCTCATGGATCAGGTCGTCAACTTGACCTTGGGTTGGCTTGATAACAACTTCAGGGTCAACCAGGCCAGTTGGGCGAATAACTTGCTCAACAACATCGCCCTGCACCGCTGTCAGTTCATAGGGCCCCGGTGTCGCTGAAAGGTAAACCGCCTGACCAATACGCTCCTCAAACTCTTTCCACCTCAGTGGTCGGTTGTCCATTGCACTTGGTAATCGGAATCCATGCTCAACCAAGGTTCGTTTACGACTTGCATCTCCTTCGAACATGGCTCCGATTTGTGGGACGGTCACATGGGACTCGTCAATGACGAGAAGGTAGTCCTCTGGGAAATAGTCAATAAGGCAGTTGGGTGGACTACCGGGTTCACGACCATCAATAAATCGGCTGTAGTTCTCAATACCCGAGCAAAAACCGACCTGCTGCATCATCTCGATATCAAATGTTGTCCGCATCTTTATTCGCTGCGCCTCGAGAAGCTTTCCTTGCTTTTCAAATTCGGCGACCCGCTGCTCCAATTCAACTTGGATTTCACCAATTGCTCGAGACATTCGCTCAGGTCCTGCGACATAGTGCGTCGCGGGAAAGATGTACATTTCTTCGTCTTCGGTAATTATTTCACCGGTGACGGGATGAAGCGTCATCATGCGCTCAATTTCGTCTCCGAACATTTCAATTCGCACTGGATGCTCTTCGTAAACCGGAAAGACTTCTACGGTGTCTCCGCGCACCCGGAACGTCCCACGAGTAAAAGCGACATCATTTCGGGTGTATTGAATGGCGACGAGTGCCCGCAAAAGTGAATCCCGTGAATATTCCTCACCCACTCGAAGTCGGATCATCCGATCGACATACTCCTGAGGGGTACCGAGCCCATAGATCGCAGAAACCGTAGCTACCACTAAAACATCACGTCTGGTCAGCAAACTATTCGTAGCCGAATGTCGAAGTCGTTCAACTTCCTCATTGACCGTTGAATCCTTCTCAATAAAGGTGTCCGATTGTGGGACGTAGGCCTCTGGTTGGTAGTAGTCGTAGTAAGAAACGAAGTACTCAATTGCGTTATTCGGAAGCAACTCCCGAAATTCTGTTGCAAGTTGTGCTGCAAGAGTCTTGTTGGGAGCCATAACCAATGTAGGCCTTTGCAATTTTTCAACCAGCCATGCCGTTGTGGCGCTCTTACCTGTACCGGTGGCACCGAGTAACACGGTATTCTTTTCGCCGGATTGAATCCGTTTGGTTAACTCTTCGATTGCAGCCGGTTGGTCACCTGATGGCTGAAACGGTGATATAACTTCAAATGGCGCAACCGTTCTGGTCAGATCGGTTACAGGCCTAGTCATGGAATACTCTTATGGGCTTGCTTCACAACTTCCTTCCACACGGAAATGCAGGCCTTTTCAAACTCTTGTCGTGTGCCATTGTTGTCAATGACCCATGTCGCTGCCAGATTACGCACCTCGCGAGGGCTTTGATTACGTATCCGGGCCTCGGCCTGCTCACGACTCATACCGCGACTCTCAACTAGTCGCTCAACCTGCCGGGCATCATCTATATCGATTACTACAACAACGTCACACAGTTCTACCGAATCTGTCTCTACCAACAGGGGCATGTCATAAACAACAATCTGATTCAAATTCGCCTTTGAAATCTGGGAGAGTGCCTCAGTTCGAATCCTCGGATGCATGATCGCGTTAAGTGCTGACAGCGAATGCTCATCATTGAAAACAATTGTGGCTAAAGCCGCCCGGTCCAATGCACCATCGGGTTGGAGAATTCCAGGACCAAATGTCTCAACCAATTCACCAATCACCGGGGAACCGGGCGCGGTCAAATTCCGGGAAATGCCATCAGCATCAATAACAACGGCGCCGTGTTCTAAAAAACACGACGCCGCTGTTGACTTACCTGAACCAATGCCACCGGTTAAACCAACAACAAAAGGCATGTGGTGAGCCATGTAATTATTCGGTGGTGAGTTTATCCCGAAGAGCCTGCAGAGCAGAGTCGTCGGCCAAAGTTCCTTCACTCGCTGTTGATTCCGAGGAGTAAGCGCTGGCATCGCCCGACTCAACCGCAGCTGCCTGATCGGCCTCTTTAGCTTCACTCATCTGCTTGCGATGCGCTTCCCAACGTGAGTGTGCTTCTGCATACTCACGCTCCCATTCCGAGCGTTGTTCTTCAAAGCCAGCTTTCCACTCACCCGTTTCCGGATCAAATCCTGCGGGTCCGGTGTAGTTACCCGCTTCGTCGAATGCTGGAGCCATTCCATAAAGGTATGGATCGAATTCTTCGACCGCCTGGCCATCGGATGAATCATTGGCCTGCTTCAGTGAGAGTGAGATGCGACGGCGTTCTAGATCGATGTCGATTACCCGAACAAATATGTCGTCGTTGACCTGAACGATTTGCTCTGGCATTTCAATGTGACGCTCGGCGAGTTCGGAAATATGGACAAGTCCTTCAATCCCCTCGTCAACTCGGACGAATGCACCGAACGGAACCAACTTCGTGACCTTGCCCGGAACAACCTGGTTGATTCCGTGGGTCCGCGCGAAGTGCTGCCAGGGGTCCTCTTGAGTGGACTTGAGTGAGAGCGATACCCGCTCACGGTCCATGTCAACTTCAAGAACCTCAACGGTTACTTCGTCCCCAACTTGAACAACCTCGGATGGGTGATCGATGTGCTTCCATGAGAGCTCTGAAACGTGGACCAGGCCATCAACGCCGCCAAGATCAACGAACGCACCGAAGTTAACGATGCTGGAAACCACACCGTTGCGAATCTGGCCGCGCTGAAGTTGGTTGAGGAAGGTTTGGCGGACCTGGCTCTGGGTCTTCTCAAGGTAGGCACGACGAGAAAGAACAACGTTATTCCGGTTCTTGTCCAACTCAATGATTTTAGCCTCGAGAACCTTGCCAATGTATGGCTGCAGGTCACGAACGCGACGCATTTCCACCAAAGACGCTGGCAGGAAGCCTCGAAGGCCGATATCGACAATCAGACCACCCTTGACAACTTCAATGACCAAACCTTCGACGACGCCGTCTTCTTCTTTGATCTTTTCAATAGTGCCCCATGCGCGCTCGTACTGTGCGCGCTTCTTGGAGAGAATCAATCGACCCTCTTTGTCCTCTTTCGTGAGGACGAGTGCTTCAACGACGTCGCCAACACTGACCACTTCACTGGGGTCAACGTCATGCTTAATTGAAAGT
>JBIIOS010000146.1:0-4486 GCA_044336805.1 Candidatus Nanopelagicales bacterium | reverse complement strand
GATGCCCGCTTCATTCAACATTACAGCTGCTGACCTGGATCGGGATCTGGACCGCAGAAGGCTCGGTACGGGTCGCGGCGCCCGAATGAAATTTGAGAGAGACGATGTCAAATTCCTAGGTGGGGTACGACATGGCCAGACATTGGGAGGTCCAATTTCAATTGAGATTGGAAATACGGAATGGCCTAAATGGGAAGCGGTTATGAGTCCGGAGCCGGTCGATCAGGACGTTCTCGATGCACTGGCTCGTAACGCCCCATTGACTAGACCCCGGCCCGGACATGCTGACCTCGCTGGAATGCAAAAATATGACTTCACCGATGCCCGGCCAGTCTTGGAGCGTGCAAGCGCCCGTGAAACTGCAGCCAGGGTCGCATTAGGGGCTGTAGCCCGTGCATTTCTCGAGCAGGCAGCGGGAATAACTTTGGTAAGCCATGTCGTACGTATTGGTTCGGTCGCATATACGGGTCCGGCACCAACTCCTGATCAAATGGATGCAATTGACGAAAGCCCAGTGCGTTGTATCGATCCACGGACAAGCTCACTCATGGAAGAAGAAATTGGTGCAGCCCACCGTGAGGGAGACACTCTGGGTGGGGTGGTCGAGGTGGTTGCGGTTGGTTTGCCACCCGGCTTGGGAAGTTACACCCATTGGGACCGGCGGCTCGACTCCAAGTTAGCAGCTGCGCTCATGGGGATACAGGCGATCAAAGGCGTTGAGGTGGGTGACGGCTTTGATCTCGCCGCGATTCGCGGATCACTGGCTCAAGACGAGATTTTTGCTGAAGGTGATCAAGTCCGTCGCGGCTCCGGGAAATCCGGTGGTACCGAAGGCGGCATGAGCACGGGGGAGATGCTTCGAGTGCGTGCCGCTATGAAACCCATTTCGACAATTCCGCGGTCACTGAAGACAATTGATACCGCAACAGGTCAGGCTGCGGTCGCGATTAATCAACGATCTGACGTGTGCGCCGTGCCTGCCGCAGGAATTGTTGCCGAGGCGATGGTTGCATTAGTTCTGGCTGAAGCTATCTTGGACAAATTTGGCGGTGACTCTCTCGGTGAATGTCAGCGCAATATTGCGAGCTACCTGGAAAATCTCGCGATCAAAATCGCACCATTGGTTAAATAGGACTCATGTGAATCCACGAGCAATTCTCATTGGTGCCCCGGGTGCTGGAAAGACCACCGTGGGCGAAATCCTCGCGAGTGAACTTGAGTGTGCATTTGCCGATTCAGATCAACTTGTTGAAGCTGAAAATGGACAGAGTGTTGCCGACATTTTTGTCAATCTAGGAGAACCGTTTTTTCGTCAATGTGAATCAAATGCAATTACGCAAGCGCTAAGCGGGTTTGATGGCGTCTTGTCCTTGGGTGGTGGTGCTGTGATGGACATGAACACCGCGAAGGAACTTACTGCGAGTGGTTCACCAATTTTCTGGCTTGAAGTGAGCAGTTCTGTGGCGTTTCGTCGGGCTGGACTTTCGGCACCTCGACCGCTACTTGTGGGAAATGTTAGGGCAAATCTCGTGTCCTTACTGGAAACCCGAACACCAATTTATGAAAGCCTTGCCACGCACCGGATTGATGCAAACACTCTTGATCCACAGCAAATCGCCCAGCAGATCTCTGGCCTACTCACGAACGGCGTCGCATGTTAAGTATTACGGTCAACGCGGAACATAGTTATGACGTACACATTGGTCGCGGGCTCTTGGGTGAGTTAAATGAGGCAGTATCAACCGCTACTCGTGTTGGGATCATCTATCCCGTTGCACTTCGAGTGAGTGCTGAATCCCTGCAGGTTGAGTTGGAAGGTTCGGGTCGTCGAGTTGTCTTGATTGAAGTTCCGGAAGCGGAGGACTCCAAAACTGCAGCCGTCCTTGAATACTGTTGGAATGCTCTTGGAGCATCGGAGTTCACACGCTCAGACATGATTATTGGATTGGGCGGGGGAGCCACTACCGATCTCGCCGGATTTGTGGCGGCTACTTGGTTGAGGGGAATCAAATGGATCGCAGTACCAACGACATTGCTCGGAATGGTTGATGCTGCCGTTGGGGGTAAAACAGGGATTAATACAGATGCTGGCAAGAATCTTGTCGGCGCATTTCACAGTCCGAGCCTGGTGGTAATTGATGTCAATGCCCTCAGCTCACTGCCAGAAAATGATCTGCGCGCAGGACTGGCCGAGGTAGCCAAAGTCGGTTTAACCAGTGATCCAAGCATTTTGGAGACGATCTTGGCCGAAGGTGACAACTGTTTTGACCCCGAGCTGGAAATTGTCACCTCTCTGATCGAACGAGCAATCGCGGTTAAAGCTGCAGTGGTCTCGGGTGATTTCACCGAGCAGGGTGGCCCGGACTTGGGTCGCGAAGTGCTCAATTACGGGCACACATTCGGGCATGCGGTGGAGAAGTTCGAAAATTATCGTTGGCGCCACGGGGCTGCCGTATCAGTTGGAATTATGTTCGTGGCGGAGTTGGCCAATATCGCTGGTCGTTTACCCGACACAGATCTGCAACTGCACCGCGATGTCCTCGAAGTGATCGGCCTTCCCACTACATACCCGGCTGGGCGCTGGGATTCATTGCTGTCAAACATGAGGGTGGACAAAAAGTCTCGTGGGGACCTCTTGCGCTTTGTTGTCCTCGATGGGATTGGAAAACCAGCGATCTTGGAAGGACCTGATCCATCTCTTCTTTTCTCGGCCTATAGCAACCTGTCCTCATCAGTTTAGTCAAAATGTTCGGTAAGGTTAAACCATGAAGCAGCGGGTTTTGGTGATTAATGGACCGAATCTGAATCGATTGGGTAGCAGGGAACCCGAGATATACGGAACGTTGTCCTACTCCGAAATGACCAGTGCCGTGGCGGAGAGGGCCCTTGAATTGGGGTTAGAAGTTGATATCCGTCAGAGCAATAGCGAAAGCGAAATCATAGAGTGGCTTCATTTGGCAGCTGAGTCGAAACTTCCCGTGATAATGAATCCTGCGGCCTTCACACATTACTCTTATGCGATCGCAGATGCCTGCGCGATGTTGGTCGCACCGCTTATCGAAGTGCACATCAGCAATCCAGGTGCCCGCGAAGAATTCCGTCATCACTCAGTAGTGACGCCATCGGCGACCGGCGTCATCGCCGGTTTCGGCGTGGATTCCTACCTATTGGCCCTTCAAGCGCTCTCGCGACTATTGTTGCCCAAGGCTTAGAGAGATTCTGAGAAATTGTCGGATTAGTGTTTGAAATAGAGATAGGGCACCTTGGTGGCAACCAGTAATGACTTAAAGAATGGCGTCGTTCTCAATATTGATGGACAGTTATGGACCGTAATTGATTTTCAACATGTCAAGCCGGGCAAAGGCGGAGCTTTTGTTCGCAGCAAGTTGAAGAATGTCCTCTCTGGCAAGGTGGTTGACAAAACATTCAATGCCGGTGTCAAAGTTGAGACAGCCTCCGTTGATCGAAGAGATATGCAGTATCTCTATCGCGATGGGGATAGTTGGGTCTTCATGGACAATAACTCCTATGAGCAGTTTCCCGTGCCTAACTCGATCGTTGGAGAAAGTTCAAAGTACTTGTTGGAAAACCAAACTGTGCAGGTAGCAATTCACGATGGCAATCCGATAATCGTCGATCTTCCAGCATCTGTTGAAATCATGCTTACGTACACCGAGCCAGGACTTCAGGGTGATCGCTCAAGCGGCGGCACCAAACCTGCGACATTAGAGACAGGCGCGGAAATTCAAGTGCCGCTGTTTATCGAATCCAATACCAAGGTCAAAGTTGATACACGTGATGGTTCATATCTTGGCCGCGTGAACGACTGATGTCGGCTCGCGGAAAAGCCCGCAAGCGAGCTTTGGACATTATTTTCGAAGCAGAATCGAAAGAAGTTCCGATCTTGATGGTGTTAGGTGAACATGTTCGTCGGCGCGAGAGTGAAGGGGATCCCGAACTCAATATGTACGCTGTTGAACTGGTGAATTTTATAGCATCGAACCAGTCTCAAATTGATTCTGAAATATCATCAAACTCCCAGGGGTGGAGCCTAGATCGAATGCCTGACGTTGACCGTGCCATATTGCGAGTTTCGGTGGCTGAGCTGCTATTCATGCCAGACACACCACATGCCGTCGTTGTGAGCCAGGCGGTGGAATTGGCCCAGAGTTTGTCGACTGATGACTCTGGCTCATTCGTGCATGGCGTTCTCGGTTCAGTGTCCCGTTCACTAGATTCATCGGCCCAGACGGGCTAGGAACCAGGGTTGACCAACACGGTTATTTCCCCTGGATCATCGGCTCGAGCACCCAGCGTCGCGCTGATCGTGACGTCGAAGCCATTACCTATTGCGCCGTAGACAATGATCGATTCTGTCGATAATTCCACAAGAGGTTCTACGACGAATGATTCATCAAATTCGGTCAGGAATTCCTTCTGGGCGAGAAAAACGTCGTTGCGGGCAGTCCACGTTGCAACCGCTGTG
>JBIIOS010000025.1:0-17509 GCA_044336805.1 Candidatus Nanopelagicales bacterium | reverse complement strand
CATGTTCTGATTGTCTTTGATGACCTGTCAAAGCAAGCCGACGCTTACCGCGCCGTCTCACTCCTTCTTCGCCGCCCACCAGGCCGCGAGGCTTACCCCGGTGACGTTTTCTACTTGCACTCCCGTCTGCTTGAGCGCTGCGCAAAGCTCTCAGCTGAAATGGGTGGGGGCTCAATGACCGGTCTTCCCATTATTGAGACAAAGGCGAATGACGTCTCGGCCTTCATTCCCACCAACGTTATTTCAATCACCGATGGTCAGTGCTTCCTCGAGTCAGATCTTTTCAACTCCGGTGTTCGCCCAGCTATCAACGTGGGTATTTCAGTCTCACGAGTTGGTGGAGCAGCACAGCCGAAGGCGATGAAAAAGGTCGCGGGTCGCCTGCGGCTTTCCTTAGCTCAGTTCCGTGAGTTGGAGGCTTTCTCGGCCTTCGGTTCGGATCTTGACGCCGCGTCAAAAGCCCAGCTTGCGCGTGGTTCACGCCTGGTTGAATTGCTCAAGCAGCCCCAGTACCAGCCACAGGCAATGGAGCGCGAAGTCGTTTCGGTGTGGACGGGTACTACTGGTCAACTTGACGAAGTTCCCCTCGAGGATATTCGTCGTTTTGATTCGGAATTCTTAGCATTCATGGATCGTTCGGCGCCAGAGGTGTTCGCCGCAATTCGAACAACTTCTGATCTCTCCGATGACACGGTGAGTGTCCTCGAGAAGTCAATCGGTGAGTTCAAAAAGCAGTTCACCACTCGTAGTGGAGAACTGCTTATCAAGGACGAGCCTGTTGCCGCTCTCAGTGATGAAGAGATCGATCCAACTCAAATCAAGCGAGCTGTTCGAGGCTGATATGGGTGCACAACTGCGGGTCTATCGGCGTCGAATTCGATCGGTGCAGGCGACCAAGAAAATTACGAAGGCGATGGAACTCATTGCCTCGGCGCGGATTGTACGAGCTCAAAATCAACTGAATGCATCCTTGCCGTACCTAACCCAGTTGGTTGACGCGGTTTCCGCTGCAGCCAGTCACGCATCGGATGTTTCCAAGCATCCCTTGACGGCAAAGTCGGTAAATCCTTCTCGTGCAGCGATTTTGGTCGTTACTGCCGACCGTGGATTAGCTGGTGCGTATTCATCCAACTCCATTAAGGAGGCGGAAGCACTCACCCGGAATCTGACCGAAAAGGGAATGAAAGTAGTTCCATACGTTGTCGGAAGAAAAGGCGTGGCCTTTTACCGATTCCGCAATCGCCCAATGGGGGGGACTTACGTGGGGTTTAGTGACCAACCCACCTATGCCCACGCTAAGGAAATTGGCGAGGATCTACTTAAAGCCTTTATGACACCGTCAGAAGAGGGTGGTGTGGACGAAATTCACGTCGTATACACCAATTTCACTAACATGGCGGTGCAACAAACTCGTGTTCGTAGGGTTCTTCCCCTTGAGGTTGTCGACGAAGTTGTCGAGAAAAATGCAGAGGGTGGAAGCACTCTGCCGTTCCCACTTTATGAATTTGAGCCCAGTCCCGAGGAGGTACTTGATGCACTTCTTCCGCGATACATTGATCAAATGGTGTATTTGTCGCTACTCAATTCAGCGGCATCCGAGCACGCTGCACGTCGACGAGCCATGAAGTCTGCAACAGATAATGCGGAGGATTTAGTCCATGCGCTGACACGTGCCGCGAATGCTGCCCGTCAAGCCGAAATCACCCAAGAAATTAGCGAAATTGTCGGCGGAGCCGACGCTCTGACCGCCTAGTCCACAAATAGTCCAGAACACAAGAAGAGGAATCGACATGACCGCAGTAGTAGAAATCGCCACAGGTGTAGGGCGCGTAGCACGTGTAACCGGCCCGGTTGTGGACGTTGAGTTCCCCGTAGAGGCCATGCCGGCTCTCTTCAACGCGCTCAATGTGGACATCACACTCGAGCAAGGTGATGAAGGTGCCAAGACCCATACCCTCACCCTCGAGGTTGCCCAGCACATCGGCGACAACATGGTGCGCACAATTTCCATGCAACCAACCGACGGCCTCGTTCGTGGCGCTCCCGTGCGCGACACCGGCGATGCAATTTTGGTCCCGGTCGGAGATGTCACCAAGGGCCATGTTTGGAACACCCTGGGTGTTCCCCTGGATGTCAAGGCGTCAGATCTGGATATCAAGGAGCGATGGAGTATTCACCGCCAGCCGCCAGCATTTGATCAGCTCGAATCAAAGACTGAAGTCTTCAACACGGGCATCAAGGTCATCGACCTACTCACCCCCTATGTGAAGGGTGGAAAGATCGGTCTCTTCGGTGGCGCTGGTGTGGGAAAGACCGTGTTGATCCAGGAAATGATTTATCGTGTTGCCGAGAACTTCGGTGGTGTCTCGGTGTTCGCAGGTGTGGGGGAGCGTACTCGTGAAGGCAATGACCTTTTCCTCGAAATGACCGAATCCGGTGTTATCTCCAAGACGGCCCTCGTCTTTGGCCAGATGGATGAGCCACCCGGCACCCGTTTGCGAGTCGCGTTGACCGCACTCACCATGGCCGAGTACTTCCGTGACGTTCAAAAGCAGGACGTGTTGCTCTTCATCGACAACATTTTCCGATTCACCCAGGCTGGATCAGAAGTTTCGACCCTGTTGGGCCGCATGCCATCCGCTGTGGGTTACCAGCCGACACTGGCTGATGAAATGGGTGTTTTGCAAGAGCGCATCACATCAACACGTGGGCACTCGATCACTTCACTGCAGGCCATTTACGTACCGGCAGACGACCTGACCGACCCGGCCCCTGCAACAACCTTCGCCCACTTGGACGCAACCACCGTGTTGAGCCGTCCCATTTCGGAAAAAGGTATTTACCCCGCCGTGGATCCGCTGGACTCGAACTCTCGAATTCTTGACCCACGTTATGTAGGTGAAGAGCATTATGCCGTTGCCGCTCGTGTCAAGGAAATCTTGCAGCGATACAAAGATCTCCAAGACATCATTGCGATTCTGGGTATCGACGAACTCTCAGAAGAAGATCGAGTACTCGTTGGTCGTGCCCGCCGTATCGAACGTTTCCTCTCACAGAACATGTTCGTGGCTGAAGCCTTCACCGGTCAGCCTGGGTCATTTGTTCCTGTCGAAGAAACAATCACTTCCTTCCGGGCACTTGCTGATGGCGAATTTGACCACGTTCCAGAGCAGGCCTTCTTCATGTGCGGTGGCATCGAAGACGTTGAAAAGAACGCGGCTGCACTAGCCAAGGAGAGCTAACATGTCGGGTCCACTTGAAGTGGCTGTGGTGTCGGCTGAGCGCTCTATTTGGAGTGGCTCAGCTAAGAGCGTCGTAGCAAAAACCCCCGAAGGTGACGTGGGCATCATGCGCGGTCATGAGCCAATGTTGGCGCTTTTGGTTGAGGCTCCTCTGAGAATTGAACTCGAAGACGGAAGCAAAATTCTGGTCGCCGTACACGGGGGATTTTTCTCGGTCGACAGTGACAAGGTCAACGTCATCGCCGAGTCTGCTGAGCTCGCCCAGGATATTGATATCGAGCGTGCGAAGTCAGCTCTTAGCCGCGCGCAAAGCCTTGCTGAGTCAGAAGACTTATCAGCGATCCGTCGGGCAGAGGCTCGTATTCAGGTCGCTAGCGCCTGAGTTCGTTTATCGGGCACTGTTGCCGCCGGGCTTCCAAAGCACGTCGCCGACACTGTCGTGGTTGGCAACTCGGGAAAGAATAAAAAGTAGATCGCTGAGTCGATTCAGGTATGTCGCGGTGAGGGGGTTCATTCCACCGTGATAGGCATCCAGCGCCGCCCAGGTTGACCGTTCGGCGCGGCGAGAAACAGTCCGGGCCACATGCATCTGCGCAGCCGCGGGAGTGCCACCAGGCAAAACAAATGAGCGCAAGGGCTCCAGGTCTTCGTTGAAGTGGTCACAGGAAGCCTCGAGCCGCTCGATATATGCAGGGGTGACCCGTAAAGCGCCACTCTCATCATCTTTTACCGGTGTACACAAATCCGCACCTACATCGAAAAGATCATTCTGGATGGAGAGCAGTACCTCGGCAATATCCTCACGCACTTCGCAGGTGGCCAAAACTACCCCGATAGTGCAGTTTGCCTCATCTACGTCGGCGTAGGCCTTGAGGCGGGGATCATTCTTGCCTGTTCTACTCATATCGCCGAGGGAAGTAGTTCCGTCGTCACCGGTTCGCGTATAAATCTTCGTTAAATTGACCACTAGGCGACTCTATCGGGAGCTTTCACATTCGGCTCACCTACGATTGCAGTGTGTCGGTGTTTCGGATTGAGGGTGGGGAGACTCTCCACGGTGAAGTTGTCGTCCCGGGCGCCAAAAATTCCGTTCTTAAGCTGATGGCAGCGACTTTGCTCGCACCGGGGCTCTCAACACTCACCAACGTCCCCGATATCGAAGATGTCACCATCATGGCGGAGTTGCTTCGACGGCTCGGGTGCGAGGTAATCCACTCGGGTGAAAGCATCTCCATCAATGTCCCCGACAAACCTGATCATCGTGCCGATTACGACCTCGTTCGCAAAATGCGGGCTTCGATTTGCGTACTCGGACCTCTCATTGCCCGCTGTGGCGCTGCTGATGTGGCAGTTCCGGGAGGTGACAATATCGGCTCCCGTGGATTGGACATGCACGTTGAGGCACTGCGAAAAATGGGCGCCCAGGTCAACAATGAGCATGGATATTTGCTGGCGGAGTGCCAACTTCTGACCGGGGCGCATATCTCGCTTGATTTCCCCAGTGTCGGCGCAACCGAAACCATCCTGATGGCCGCTGTGACTGCTCGAGGTGAATCGGTAATTGAAAATGCTGCTCGAGAGCCGGAGATAGTTGATATTTGCGAGATGTTGGTGGAAATGGGGGCTGATATCGCGGGTATCGGGACTTCGACCATCACGATTTTTGGCGTTGGCGCCCTCACGCCGGTAAGCCATCGAGTGGTCTCGGACCGGATAGTTGCCGGAACCTGGGCCGTTGCGGTCGCCATGACACGTGGTGAACTCACAATTCATGGTGTTCCTGCGGAGCACCTTGCCCTTCCGTTGGAGAAACTTCAGTCGGCGGGGGCACAGGTTGACAGCGCTGGACAAACGATTCAGATCCGCATGGATGGGCGACCTCAATGCGTTGACGTCGTTACTCTGCCTTTCCCCGGTTTCCCCACCGACTTGCAGCCCCAATTCATCGCACTGAATTCAATTGGTCAGGGCGCAGCCCTGGTTACCGAAAATCTCTTTGAAGCTCGGTTCCGATTTGTTCAAGAGCTCGCAAGATTGGGCGCCGATGTGCGAACCGACGGACACCACGCTCTGATACGCGGAAAAGAGGGATTGTCCGGCGCACCGGTCGAGGCAACGGATATCAGGGCTGGGGCTGGTCTGGTGTTGGCTGGGCTAGTGGCCCAAGGCAACACAACAGTTTATGGTGTCAGTCACATTGACCGTGGTTATGCGGGTTTTGTGGAAACTTTGCAGGGCTTTGGAGCCAAAATTTCACGGGTCAACGATTAAATTGCGATCCGTTAATGATTGCGGCCGCGGCGCTTTCATCGGTCGGCCACACCATCACTTTCGGCCCGTCAGTGGTTTGGGCAAGGTTCGCCTTAATCCCTTGGTGTTCTAAAGTCCGTCGGATTATTTCTCCCTCTGCATAATTCGAGGGGCTGGCAACACACACCAGCAATCCATAGGAATCTGCAGGGCCGGACTTTCCGGTGACCGAAACAACCGAACTTCCCCGGGAGTAGGCCCAACGAAGTACCAACACCATCAGGCCAATTCCGAGCAGTGCCACGATCGGGCCAAAAACGTAGGAAAAACTATTACCGATAGCCACAGGCCTATTGTGACAAGGATTACATGTTCTGCAACACATTGGTCTGCCAAGACATGTGGATCCCAAGTCGGTTGGTTACGATGTCCTGATGACCGACAAACCATGGATCATGCGGACCTACGCGGGGCATTCCAGCGCAAAAGAGTCAAATGAACTTTTCCGGACCAACCTCGAAAAGGGGCAGACCGGCCTGTCAATCGCCTTTGACCTGCCCACCCAAACGGGGTACGACCCTGAAGATGTGATGTCCCGCGGAGAAGTGGGCAAAGTGGGCGTTTCTGTTGCTAGTTTGGCTGACATGAGAACCCTATTCGAGGGTCTTCCATTGGCACAGATGAACACTTCGATGACAATAAATGCCACAGCAGTTTGGCTTTACTCGATGTACATTGCGCTGGCCGATGAACAGGGTGCACCCCGTGAGTTGCTCTCAGGCACGACCCAGAATGACATAATCAAGGAATACCTTTCCCGGGGGACGTACGCTTTTCCTCCAGCACCTTCCCTTGAGCTTGCCACCGATTTGATCGCATTTTCGGTTGTGAATACGCCAAAGTGGAATCCGATAAACATCTGCAGTTACCACTTGCAAGAGGCTGGAGCCACGGCGGTCCAGGAGGTGGCGTTTGCTCTGGCAGCCGCGATTAGCGTATTGGACTCGGTGAAAGCAAAAATTGAACGTCAGAATATTGATGTCGATTTCGATCACGTGGTGGGACGCATCTCATTTTTTGTGAACGGCAGCATTAGATTCATCGAAGAGGTGTGCAAACTCAAGGCTTTTGGCCGGCTGTGGAGTGAGGTTGTTGTTGAACGTTACGGCGTAACGAGCGAGTCAGCTCGCCGTTTTCGGTACGGGGTGCAGGTAAATTCATTGGGCCTTACCGAGGAGCAGCCAGAGAATAACGTGCAGCGAATTGTTCTCGAAATGCTGGGCGTTTCGTTAGCTAAAGACTCACGTGCACGGGCAATTCAGCTTCCTGCATGGAATGAAGCACTTGGATTGCCTAGGCCCTGGGATCAACAATGGTCGCTACGTATGCAACAGGTGCTCGCTTTGGAAACAGACCTACTTGAATACGAGGATATCTTTGAAGGCTCGATAGTAATTGAAGCAAAAGTCAATGAACTCACGAGTGAAATTCGAGCCGAACTCGATCGAATTTCTGAGATGGGAGGCGCCATCGCGGCCCTTGAATCCGGATATCTCAAGAGCGCCCTAGTTGCTTCGCATGCCCAACGACGTGCCAGTATTGAATCTGGCAATCTCACAGTTGTCGGCGTGAATTCATTTCAAAGCACAGAAACTAGTCCTTTAACTCAAAACGTGAACATCATGCTGGTGGATCCGGAAGTTGAGTCACGCAGAGTCGAAGAAGTTCTTTTGTTCAAATCGGGACGCGATCCTGTAGCCGTAGCTGATGCCCTTGCGCAGATTAATTCCGCGGCCGAAATTGGCCAAGGTTTAGTCGAAGCAAGTATTAATGCTGCAAAGGTGGGGGTCACGACCGGTGAATGGTCAAGTGTCCTGCGTTCACGCTTAGGCGAATACCGTTCCCCAACGGGCGTTGTGGACTCAATTGGTACTCGAACTCCAGAAATCGAACTAGTTCGAAGTCGTACCGATGATTTGGAATCTCGATTGGGGCACCGACCTAGGATTTTGATTGGAAAACCCGGCCTTGATGGCCATTCAAATGGCGCTGAGCAGATTGCGGTGCGAGCTCGAGATTGCGGTTTTGAAGTAATTTACCAAGGGATTCGATTGAAGCCGGAGGAAATTGTGGCCGCCGCAATTGCCGAAGACGTTGATGTAATTGGCTTATCGATTCTTTCTGGATCACATCGCACCTTGGTTGCTGAAATTCTCACCTTATTGGCACAAGAAAAAGCTGCTGACATACCGGTAATTGTTGGTGGGATAATTCCACCCGCTGATGCAGAGTGGCTGGCATCCATTGGAGTGGCAGCCACTTTCACACCGAAGGACTATGACGCCACCCAGATCATGAACTCTATTGTGGACATAATCAGTGTCTGAATTAGTGTCTGAATTACTGTCTCAGTGCCAGAGTCTGTGAGCATATGAGGATACTCATTTGTGATTGCACCGCTGTTTACCAAGGAAGGCTCTCTGCTGAACTTCCGCGGGCAACTCGTGTGCTTATGTTTAAAGCGGACGGTTCAGTCCTGATTCACTCTGATGGCGGATCATATAAACCTTTGAATTGGATGAGCCCTCCGTGCAGTGTTTCTGTGTCAACGGTAAATGAGTCCACTGAATTTAAAGTGGAAAATAAGGCTGGGGAGATTCTCACAATCTCGGTCCATGAAATCCACGCAGATTATGAACATCAACTCGGCCTTGATCCAGGTTTGATCAAAGACGGCGTTGAATCCCACCTTCAGAAATTGTTGGCAGAAAACCTTGATTCGCTGGCGCAGGGTTTGACTTTGATCCGTCGGGAGTATCCGACTGCCATTGGGCCGGTCGACATTTTGTGCAAGGCGGCAGGGGGTGGATCTGTGGCCATTGAAATTAAGCGCCGGGGTGAAATTGATGGGGTGGAGCAGTTAACCCGCTATTTGGATTTACTCAATCGCGACCCACTTTTGGCCCCGGTAACCGGGATTTATGCTGCTCAGGAGATCAAACCACAGGCAAAAACATTGGCGAACGATCGCGGCATCACGTGTGTAAGTGTTGATTATGATTTGTTAAAAGGGCTCGATGACCCTAGTCTGCGTCTGTTCTAGAGGAAAACAATGAAATGGAGAGCGCTGTGGAGCTAAAAACTATTGGTGTCGTGGGACTAGGCACCATGGGTTCTGGAATAGCAGAAGTTATTGCCCGATCGGGATATTCGGTTATTGGCGTTGACTTGGATGAAAACGCAATCGGCTACGCCGATTCGAGAATCAAAGGTTCCATAGATCGTGGCGTTTCTCGCTCAAAGATTACTGATGCCGATGCTCTGGCGATTCTGTCCCGAATTCAATTGACCACAAAGCTCAAAGATCTTGCTTCATGTGACTTGGTTATTGAGGCGATTACCGAGGACCTGGCTGCGAAATCTGAGGTCTTTAGGACTCTGGACTCGATTCTTGGTCCCGATGCGATTTTGGCGACAAATACCTCCGCACTGTCGGTGACGGAAATCTCCGTCGCTACCGGTAGACCCAGTCGTGTTATTGGAATGCATTTTTTCAA
Organism: Candidatus Nanopelagicales bacterium; assembly: GCA_044336805.1. Classification (GTDB taxonomy): domain Bacteria; phylum Actinomycetota; class Actinomycetes; order S36-B12; family S36-B12; genus UBA4592. Next base: position 8,460 of record JBIIOS010000025.1, on the reverse strand, counting down.
TCCAGCGATGGTCCAAAAATTTGTTGAGATAGTGTCAACGGTGACGACCGATCAAGATGTAATTGACGTGTGTTTGGCATTTACTCGCAACTTGGAGATGGAACCGGTTTTAGTGGGTGACCGTGCCGGTTTTATTGCAAATTCACTGCTATTCGGCTATTTGAATCAAGCCGTCACAATGTATGAACAAAAGTACGCATCCCGTGAAGACATTGATAGCGCCATGAAATTTGGCTGTGGACTCCCGATGGGACCACTGGCACTCCTTGACCTCATTGGTCTGGACACCGCTCTTGAAATCCTTGACACCATGTATCACGAGAGTCGCAATCGGCTGCATGCGCCAAGCGCCTTACTTAAGCAGTTTGTTGCTGCGGGCAGGCTAGGCCGTAAATCTGGTCAAGGTTTCTATACCTATGCCGAATTGAATGCGCCACTGGTGGTCAATGACTCTTTGACGCCGGCCTTGGCAGATTCGGGTTCCGGGTCAGGAATTACCCGGGCTGGTGTGGTGGGTTCGGGCACTATGGCAACAGGAATCGTTTCAGTTCTTGCGGTGGGAGGGATGAGCGTTATTGCACTCACCCGGAGCGAGCAGAAGTCGGCTTCGGTAATTGCATCCCTTGACGCATCGTGGTCAAAACTTGTTGCGAAAGGAAAAATCACCGAAGAGCAAAAGAGTGAATATCTTGCCAGGGTCACAACATGTGAAAGCCCTGAAGGATTTGTGGGCAAGGTTGATCTTGTCATCGAGGCTATCGCTGAAGAACTGCAACCTAAGTGTGAGATTTTCTCCCAACTTGATCAACTTCTGTCTGAAGATGTCATCTTTGCAACGACAACTTCGAGTTTGTCGATCATTGAAATTGCATCTAGTACCAACAGGATGGACCGATTCTTAGGGATCCATTTCTTCAATCCAGCACCGGTCATGTCGCTCGTCGAGATTGTCAGTACCGTCGCAACTGACCCCGACGTTGTACTTCGCTGTACTAATTTGATGCGGGAACTTCGTAAAAAGCCGGTGCAGTGCTCGGATCGAGCCGGATTTATCGTGAACGCATTACTGTTTCCTTACCTCAATAACGCGATCGCGATGGCATCGAGCAACTACGCTTCAATCCAGGACATTGATACCGCCATGAAGCTCGGCTGCGGCTACCCCATGGGACCATTCGAGTTATTGGACGTTGTCGGCCTCGATGTCTCCTTGGCAATTATCAATACGCTGTACCGTGAGTTTCGCGAGCCAGGGTTCGCCCCTGAAGCTCGATTGGAGCACTTGGTCACCGCGGGCTTTGTCGGGCGTAAAGTCGGGCGGGGATTTGGTAAGTACTAGACCTTAAGCACTCAACAATGAACGCTGATATCTGGGAGAGTGAATCGCGTGGGGCGCAAGAACCGGAGAGCGGACAGTGAGTCCAAACCTCTGTTCGGTAACTCGATGGTCACCGAATCCCACCCTGATGGCGAATGGTTTGTCCGTAAGTTAACCGGATCCTCAGCTACAAAGACATACAGGTGTCCTGGTTGTGATCAGGAGATTCGACCAGCAACACCACATGTTGTGGCTTGGTCGGCCGACCTTCCCGAGGGAGCCGAAGATCGACGTCACTGGCACACTCCTTGCTGGAGTAACCGTGGTAACCGTCGCCCTCGAGGTGGACAGTGACGGCAATCTCAGCCAATTCGGTCCTCCCCGCCACGCGTGAGGTTATCGCTCTACGTACCGCAGACTCACTTGAACTTGTTGGCGAGCTGGCAACACCAGAACACCCGGTTGCAACCGTGATTTGTGTTCACCCACTTCCCACTCACGGTGGCATGATGGACAGCCATATTTTGCGCAAAATGTCTTGGCGCCTTCCAGCGCTAGCAAACATTGCTGTTGTGCGATTTAACACCCGGGGAACCAGCAGCGCGCTAGGTCAAAGTGAGGGTAGTTTTGACCAGTCAAACGGAGAGGGCTTGGATCTTGCCGCGGCGATTGAATTTGCTCGCAGTCGTAATTTGCCCAATATCTGGATTCTCGGCTGGTCATTTGGAACTGACGTGATTTTGCGCAATCTCGACCCCGAAGGAATTAGCGGAGTAATTTTACTTTCTCCGCCCTTGCGGTTCACGAGCGCGCAGGAGCTACTTCGTTGGAATGCTACGGGCGTTTCTGTGCACGCACTCGTTCCTGAGCTTGATGATTATCTCGTGCCTGATGCCGCTGCCCAGAGATTCGCGCAAGCAAGTGACGTAGTTATTGAGCCCGTTGAGGGCGCAAAACACTTATGGGTGGGGGAGAGGTTCGTCTATTTCGTCCTTAACCGCATAACGGAACTAGTTTCACCCAGCTCCGCACCATTGGCACTTGAGTGGAACGGGCCAATGGAGCGCTGGAGCGACCTGCAGTAGAGCTATTTGGAAACGAACCGATTTATTTGTGCTAATACTTTGTCCCGAAGAGCCTGATTGGTAACCCCAAGCCCGGGCTCGGGAGCCAACCCGAGTACCCCAACTTTTCCTTGATGCAGGTTGCGATGCACTTCATATGCTGCCTCACCTGTTTGATCAAGTGGGAACACCTTTGACAAAGTGGGGTGAATTACCCCTTTTTCAATTAGTCGATTAGCTTCGTAGGACTCGCGGTAATTTGCAAAGTGGGTCCCGATGATTCTCTTGAGGTTCATCCAGAGGAAACGGTTGTCGTATTCATGCATGAACCCCGTGGTCGAAGCGCACGTGACGATAGTCCCGCCCCGGCGTGCGACGTAGACACTCGCTCCGAAGGTTTCCCTACCAGGGTGCTCGAATACGATATCGGGATCCTCGCCTCCGGTGAGCTCCCGAATCTTTTTCCCAAGACGCTGCCATTCCTTCGGATCCTGGGTCTGTGGATCTGACCAAAACTTATATTTTTCCGCACTCCGGTCAATGATCAACGTAGCCCCCATTGAGCGCACGATGTCAGCCTTTTCTGGGCTGGAGACAACACACACTGGGATGGCTCCGCCATTAAGGGCGTACTGGGTTGCATATGAACCTAACCCGCCAGATGCACCCCAGATGAGAACGACGTCACCCTGCTTCATACCGGCACCATTTTTTGAGACCAACTGCCGGTATGCCGTTGAATTAACGAGACCAGGGCACGCGGCTTCCTCCCAAGTGAGGTGCTCGGGCTTTGCCATTAATTGATTCGATTTAACAACTGCAAGTTCGGCAAGGCCACCAAAATTAGTCTCATAACCCCAAATCCGTTGCTCGGGATCAAGCATCGAGTCATTGTGTCCGGCAGGATTTTCCAGTTCTACGCTCAGGCAATGCGCGACTACCCGGTCACCGGGTGCAAATGCGTTCACGCCGGGCCCCACGCGCAGAACTACACCAGCAGCATCTGAACCCATGATGTGATAAGGCAGATCATGACGGACACCATCAGGGTGTGATTTGGCATAACGCTTCAAAAAACCAAATGTGGAAACTGGCTCGAAAATTGAGGTCCAGACAGTGTTGAAGTTAATACTCGATGCCATTACGGCAATGAGCGCTTCGCCGGGCGCAAGTTCAGGGATGGGGACGTCATCGATCTTGATGCTGCGCCGGGGGTCTTTATCCCATGTATCCATTCCGGCAAACATTTCCTGATCCTCGGTGCGAATGAGTGCTGCACGGTAGGTGGGGGGAAGTTCTAGAGCCTCAAATGTTTCGCGGTCCGCTTCAGATTCGATTGCATCGATGATATTTTGCATCTGGGTATTAAATCAAAGAAATAAACTAAGTGCTAGTTCTCGAGATAAACACGCCGATTGTGAAAATGATACCCAGTAGCCCCAAAATGAACAACTTGCGTGCTTTGCGAAACAGTGCAATCAACATGAGCGCTCCGAAAGCCCCAATTGCGATGGATGCCCCCGGTGAACTCAGAATGTCGATTTCAGGCATGTTGGACGAACTCGATCAAAACCCCACCGCAATCTGCCGGGTGGGCGAAGTTGACCAAGCTACCAGCGGTGCCAATTCGGGGTGCGTCATAGAGCATTCGAATCCCCGAAGCGCGAACATGGGCGGCTACTAATTCAATATCACTGACTCGGAGCGCGAGTTGTTGAATTCCAGGTCCTTTATTGGCGAGGAACTTTCCGATCGTGGTGTCGGGGCTCAGCGGAGCCAGAAGTTGTATTTGCGCGCCGTCGTCAGGAAAAGCGATCATGGATTCACTCACCCCCTGGCTCTCATTCACCTCAGCATGATGCTCATGAAGACCAAGAATGCCCTCAAAGAGCGCTTTTCCGGTGACAAGGTCAGGGACGGCGATACCAACGTGATCAATCCCGAGTATCAAGTTGTTCAGGTCAGTTCCAGTTTCATTAGGCATGCCACTAATGTACATTTGTCAGGTATTGCGGGCAAAAGAGCCCACGAGTGATTAAGTCAAGGAGTCAACATGACGCAACCCCGAATTACTAGTGGCGATTTTGAACCCAGCGTCATTGTTGAAGGGGCGCGGACGCCGGTAGGAAGACTTTTGGGAGCGCTCAAGTCCTTGTCGAGCGCGCAACTGGGTGGCGCCGCAATCGCTGGGGCGCTTGATCGCTCTGGAGTCGCCGCCTCCGAAGTTGACTACGTGATCATGGGACAGGTTTTACAGGGTGGTGCCGGGCAAAATGCAGCTCGGCAGGCCGCGGTGTTGGGTGGAATAAGCATGAATGTCCCCGCACTCACCATTAACAAAATGTGTCTGTCCGGTATCGATGCGATTGCTCTAGCCGATCAACTGATCCGTGCGGGTGAAGCCCAATGCGTCGTTGCCGGAGGCATGGAGTCAATGACTCAGGCCCCGCACCTGCTCCTAGGTTCGCGGGAGGGTGTCAAGTTTGGCGAATGGTCGATGGCGGACTCAATGGCCCTCGACGGCCTCACCTGTTCATTTGATAAAGAGGCTATGGGTGCGGGAACTGAGCGGTACAACCAGCGCTATGAACTCACTCGCGAGGAACAGGATGAAGTTGCCGCGAGATCGCATCAACGTGCGGCGGCCGCACGCGAGCTACTCGCTAGCGAGATCGTCCCGGTCCAGATACCGGCTCGTAAAGGGGATCCCATTATCGTCTCGATGGACGAGGGAATTCGAGAAGAGACAACCGCACAAAGCCTGTCTGAGCTTCGTCCGGCATTCAGCAAGGAAGGCACGGTGACCGCGGGAAATGCATCACAAATCTCTGATGGCGCTGTCGCTGTTGTAGTGATGAGCAAAAGCAAAGCCGTTGAACTCGGTCTCCCCTGGTTGGCCGAAATCGGAGCGCATGGCAATGTTGCGGGACCCGACTCAAGTTTGCATGAGCAGCCAGCGCGCGCGATTTTGGCCGCGGCAAAAAGAGCAGGTCTTAGTCTCGAAGAAATCGACCTCTTCGAAATAAATGAGGCATTTGCCGCGGTATCAATTATTTCTTCGCGAATCCTGAGCGATGCAGGTGCGCGAGCGGACATTGATCATGTGAATGTCAACGGTGGCGCGATCGCTCTTGGTCACCCGATAGGTGCATCAGGTGCTCGTGTGGTCCTTCACCTTGCTCATGAATTACGCCGACGTGGGGGCGGAATTGGCGCGGCCGGTCTGTGCGGCGGTGGAGGGCAAGGAGACGCTTTACTCATTCGTGTCCCCTGACAACAGGCCAGGCCATGCGAATAACCTTGTTACATGGGATCAGGTGAAGTGACGGGCGAGCAGATTCGTGAGTTGGCCCAACAAATAACGCTGGTTGAGAATTCTGCTCCAGGTTCAACTGAACTGCTCGCATCCATTCCGACACCCAGTGCACACATTGTGGGTATTACCGGTCCCCCCGGGGTAGGTAAATCAACGTCCACTTCAGCGTTGATCACTCAACTGCGAGGTGAAGGCAAAAGCATTGCGATTCTGGCTGTGGATCCTTCATCAACTTTCAGTAAAGGCGCACTTCTCGGTGATCGGATCCGAATGCAAGACCACGCCTTGGATTCTGGGGTATTTATCCGTTCCCTGGCATCGAGAGGACACCTCGGTGGACTGACAGGAACTATTTACAGTGTCCTGAAAGTGATTTCCGCTGCCGGCTTTGACGTCATAATCATTGAGACGGTAGGAGTTGGTCAATCCGAAATTGAAATTGCCAAAATGGCAGATACGTCAATTGTCATTGCGGCCCCCGGTGCAGGCGATGGAATTCAGGCTGCCAAAGCAGGAATATTGGAAATCGCAGATATTTTCACCGTCAATAAGTCAGACCGCCCCGGAGCTGATGCAACAGTCCGTGAACTCAAAGGGATGCTCTCCATGGCTGCGGGGGCTCAGGGAATCCCCGCGTGGGAAACTCCAGTGATTCCCACCATCGCGACTGATGGATCAGGATTTGTTGAGTTGAGTGAAGCGATTTCACAACATCATGACTATTTAGTCGACCAAGGTTTGCTTGAGCGCAAGCGAATTGGACGGATTCGGGAGTCGCTTCTTGCTCGAACGATGAACGACTTGTCCCTTCAGGCTCAAAGAATTGAACTACAACAAGACATAGCCGGTCAGTGCGCTGCAGGAAAATTGAGTGAAGATGAAGCCTGCGACCTGATCCGCAATGAGATAATAGCGGGACGGTAAGCCACAATAAGGTCATGAGTACCCCTTCATTTGCCGGAGCGATTGACCTTTCTTCATTGGGCGCAAAAAAGGCGCCTGTTCGATCGGCGGATTCACCCGTCATCGATGTCACCACCGACGGTTTCGAATCACTTGTTCTCAAGGCTTCGGAAACAATTCCCATCATCATTGATGTGTGGGCAACATGGTGCGCGCCGTGTAAGCAACTTTCACCGATCCTTGAGGAACTCGCTATCGAGTACGCCGGTCGACTATTGATTGCCAAAGTTGACGCGGACGCCGAACCATCCATCTCCCAAGCCCTTCAGGTGCAGTCAATTCCTTCCGTATTCGCTGTAATTAAAGGTCAGTTAATTCCACTCTTTCAAGGGGCATACCCCAAGGAGCAGGTCAAACAAATATTTGACAAACTGCTAGAACTTGCGGCAGAGCAAGGGCTCAACCCAAGGCCTGCGGTTGACGGTGCACAACAGGTAGAAGTTGAGATTGAAGAGACTGCCGATCCGCGCTTTGATGAAGCCGTTGATGCGGTAAATGCGGGCGACTGGAACTTGGCCAAAAAGGCATATCAAGGAATTCTTGACAGCGACCCGGGTGATCTTGATGCCCAAGGTGGCTTGATCATGGCCGGAATCTTTGAGCGGACTGATGGTGTGGAGCCACCACTGGGTGATTCATTTGATGAATTACTCATTGTTGCTGACCTGGCTGCTGCAAACGGTGAGTGGGATAACGCTTTTGCAGCGGCGATCAAGGGCGTGCAACTTTCGAGTGGTGCGGAACGCGAACTTGCACGCACCCGGCTAGTTGAATACTTTGTGCTCGCAGGCGATGACCCAAGTGTTCCGGGGGCCCGCATCGCATTGGCTAATGCACTCTTCTAATGAGTAATTTGACCCTGAAAGCGTCCTCTAGGCTAAAAATAATCTTGGGAAACCGCTATCGGTGATATGAGTAGGATCATCCGCATGAGCGCAGAGGAGAAAGTCAATATGGCCCCAGAGGAACTGTTATCCAGAGAATTCATTCAGGTGGAGCGGCAGGCAAGCACAGCAATCATTCATCTGAAAAGACCACCGATGAATGCCCTCAATTTGCAGATGCAGCGTGAGATTGCCGAAGCGGCCACGTTTGTCTCCGGACGTGTTGGTATTGACGCAGTTGTGATTTATGGGGGAGAGAAAGTCTTCGCCGCCGGAGCGGACGTTAAAGAAATGGCGAGCATGTCTTATGCGGATATGTCGTTGGCAGCGCATCAGTTACAACATTGCTTCGCAACGGTCGCTAATATTTCTCAGCCGACAATCGCAGCGATTACTGGTTTTGCATTAGGCGGGGGCTTGGAACTTTCAATGTGCGCTGACTTTCGGGTCGCTGGAGACAACGCCAAACTGGGCCAACCCGAGATCCTGTTGGGAATTATTCCGGGCGCTGGTGGAACACAACGGTTGGCCCGTCTCATTGGAGTATCCCGGGCAAAGGAATTAGTTTTTGGTGGCCACATGATCACGGCTGATCAGGCACTAAGTATTGGGCTGGTTAATGAGGTAGTTCCCCCCGCGATGGTGCTGGAGAGCGCATTGGCTTGGGCCAATAAATTTTCTGGTGGGCCCAAATTGGCATTGGCCGCCGCCAAGCGTTCAATTGACCTGGGCATCAGTGTGGACCTGCAGACTGGGCTTTCCATCGAGAGCGCCGAGTTTGCTGCACTCTTTGCAACGGAAGATCAAAAAACAGGCATGAATTCATTTATTAAAGATGGTCCAGGCAAAGCTAGTTTTTCAGGTCGCTAGTGGCTATTTCGCAGGAGCAATTTGACTTGGCAAAGGTAGATCCGA
>JBIIOS010000145.1:0-4515 GCA_044336805.1 Candidatus Nanopelagicales bacterium | reverse complement strand
AGCGAATGCGCTTTGTGACATTCGCGAGTATCGAATTGGCAGGAGTGCGGGAACTCGCAGCTCACCTTGGGCAATGATTGTGGCAATGGGATCCCGGCGATCTGTGGACGGAATAAATGGACCAAGTATGGTCAAATCGCTCATGCGCTGACTCTGGCGCAGGGTTAGCCCTATGTCAATTTGACACAACCATCGGGCAGTGTGATCTTGTTGTCGATTAATGTGGGCTGGAGTTCAAGAGCAGGTATTATTTAAAGATGAAATTTCGAATCCCGCTTGTTATGGCAACAGCAATTGCAACTACGGCAACCGCAACCGTATTGCTAATTCCCATGTCTAACGCCGTTAGTGGGACCGGCGTGTATGCGGCCTGGACCGTGGACACCCCACCGATTCCTAGGGCTGCAGTTTTTTCTGGGACGGAATTTCCCGACATTGAACTCACGTCAATGAATTCAAGTTTGAGTGTTGCCAAGAGTGCGACCTTGACCGGAAATACACCATTTGGAGAATATTTCGGAAGTTCGCGTGGCCAGCAATATCTGACGAGCGGGGTCGCCAGCGGGAAGCCGGAAGGATCGGTAACTCTGACCTTCGATTCCCCACCGATCCCTGGCACATGGGGTTTTGTCCTAGGTGACGTAGATGCCGAGGATATTAAGGTCTCAGCAAAGGATGCAAAAGGTGCTCCCGTTGATGTCCGTGAATGGCAATTCACTCCTTTTAACTATGCAGGTGAGACAGACCTGCCTCAGTGGACACTGGAAACCGAACGAATTCTTGGCAATGGAGTTGATACCTCAGGAGCCAGCATGTGGGTTACACCCACAACTTCTATTGCATCAATCACTTTGACCCAGGTGAAGTTAAGTGGCTTCCCGCAATATCAACTGTGGGTTGCTGCAGATTTATTGACCGCCCAAGATGTCCAAGAGTTAACGGTGCCGGATAACTCGTGCACGGTAAAAGACACAGAGCTTGTTAATGGGGGATTTGAGTTCCCGACCATTCCCGCCAAGTCATTTCGACAATTAAATCAACGAGACGTTCCGGGTTGGGAAACTTCTGCTACCGACCAGAAAATCGAGATCTGGTCAACAGGTTTCAGCGGAGTGGTTGCCCAAGATGACAATCAGTTTGCTGAACTCAATGCCACCCAACCATCAGAGTTGTATCAAGTTGTCGAAACCATTCCTGGCGAAACCTTGACCTGGTCTCTTCTGCACCGAGCGCGTGCAGCCGGAGCAAATGGTGACACTATGAGTGTGAACATTGGTAACGTAGGCGCCAAGCCGAATGCGACTTACACGTTCACCGATCAGTTGAGTGCAGGTTGGGTAAGGCACTCTGGTAGTTACACCGTTCCAGCAGGACAAGTAGAAACTCGCTTTGGTTTTGAATCTGGAGCAACTGCCTCGGGCAACAGAAGCATCGGCAATTTCCTTGATGATATTTACTTCACCACCACTGAGTGCATACCCTCCACGTTCAACCAAGGCAATGTTGTTGAACCAGAGGTGAGTCCGTCTGCTTCGCCAAGTCCGTCTGCTTCGCCAAGTCCGTCTGCTTCGCCAAGTCCGTCAGCGAGCCCGTCAGCCACGGCGACAACCTCGTTGCCGGCTGATCGGACTGATCCGGCAACCCCCACCACGATCAATGCCGATGACATTCCGGGCGTGCCACCGGGCTCCACCGTTACAGCGGTTGATCCGCCCCAAAATGGCACAGCCAAGGTGGTCGATGGCACAGTGATCTATACCCCGAAGGACGGTTTCATAGGGGAAGAGAAGATTTCAGTAGCCGTGCTGACTCCCGCGGGAGATACCCAAGATGTCGTTGTCACCGTTGCCGTAGGCAAAGAACAAAAGGTGGTCACCCGTTGGACTGCTCCCAAGAAGCTCAAGCCGGGTATGAACCATTTCGGCCCCGGTACCTTAATGACTAATGCAGGGCAGATCGCCGAAGTCAGTGCAGATTGCTCGATCATAAAGAAATGGGTTTCACCCAACCCAAGCCCCAAATGTGAGGTGATCGCAGGTAAAGAGGGGACCTACATCAATGTGACCGTCTATGAGCCAACCGTGGTTGAAGTCACCCTCACCGCCCCTAAGAAAGGTAAGTACGCGCCATTAGAGGAGACATTTACCTATCGGGTGAATCCGTAGGGGAGCGATTAGGGCAAAAATCCCAATTCGGGCAGCTGATTTTTTAGCCCGCCATAGGGGAAGGGACCCCAACTTCATGGTAGGGAAGGGTCCTGCGTAGACTCTGACGGCTGAAGTGGTGATCATTTCTGGCTGAAACCATAGGGAAGCGGAGTACATGGCGAAAAAAGAGGGTGCGATCGAACTTGAGGGTTTGATCACTGAATCTTTGCCTAATGCAATGTTTCGGGTTGAGCTAGATAACGGGCACAAAGTGCTCGCCCACATCAGTGGCAAAATGCGGATGCATTACATCAGGATTCTTCCCGATGACCGTGTTGTGGTTGAGCTGTCGCCCTATGACCTCACCCGTGGCCGCATTGTTTACCGCTACAAGTAATAACCGTTTTTACGAGAAACTCGAGGAAGAGTAACCATGAAGGTGCAACCCAGCGTCAAAAAGATCTGCGACAAGTGCAAGGTCATCCGTCGCCACGGTCGCGTCATGGTTATTTGCGAAAACGTTCGTCACAAGCAACGCCAGGGCTAAGCGCGCACGCAGCTTTACAGCTTTACAGCTTTAAGCACTGGGGTGTAACCGGGAGAGAAAACCCGGGCACCAAGTACAGGGAGAACCCGACCCCGTATCAACAGATACGGACGACACCTTCGGCCACGGGGCCGAAGACCAGCCTTGGCGGGCTGGAATGGTCCTCCCACCACACGACCCCGTGAATTACTGAAAAGAGAGTACGCCCATGGCACGACTTATCGGTGTCGATTTGCCCCGCGAAAAGCGCATGGCAATCGCACTTACCTATGTATACGGTGTTGGCCGTTCGCAGGCTGCTAAGGCCCTCGCAGCGACCGGTATCGATCCTGAAATGAAATCAAAGGATCTCACCGACGATCAAACACTCGCATTGCGCGACTGGATCGAAGCAAATCTCAAAGTAGAAGGTGACCTGCGCCGCGAGGTTGCAGCTGATATTCGCCGCAAGGTTGAAATTGGTTGCTATCAGGGAATTCGTCACCGCAAGGGTCTTCCCGTCCACGGGCAACGTACCCACACAAATGCGCGTACGCGTAAGGGTCCACGTAAGACAGTTGCCGGTAAAAAGAAGGTCTAAGCGAACGATCTCGCAACTCATTGCGAATCCCAAACCTCTAAAGAATAGGAATCACACATGGCCCCCAAAGGTCCAGGCGCAAAGAAAGTGCGCCGTAAGGAAAAGAAGAACGTGGCCCATGGCCACGCTCACATCAAGAGCACGTTCAACAACACCATCGTGTCTATCACTGACCCAACAGGTGCAGTTATTGCCTGGTCATCTGCCGGTCAGGTTGGATTCAAAGGTAGCCGCAAGTCCACCCCGTTCGCCGCACAGTTAGCAGCTGAATCTGCTGCTCGTCGCGCAATGGAACACGGCATGCGCAAGGTTGACGTATTCGTCAAGGGACCGGGTTCAGGTCGCGAGACCGCAATTCGTTCACTGCAAGCAACCGGGCTTGAAGTTGGCTCTATCGCCGACGTAACGCCAGTGCCATTTAACGGAACCCGTCCAAAGAAGCGTCGACGCGTTTAATTCGCGGACCTTTAACAACACTTAGAAAATAGGAGATAATCATGGCGCGTTATACGGACGCAGATTGCAAGCGGTGCCGCCGCGAGAAAATGAAGTTGTTCCTCAAAGGCTCAAAGTGCGAGTCACCTAAATGCCCATTCGAGAAGCGCCCCTACCCACCCGGCCAGCACGGTCGCGGTAGGTCAAAGGAGAGCGAGTACTTGTTGCAGCTTCGCGAGAAGCAGAAGGCAACCCGTATGTACGGTGTTTTGGAGAAGCAGTTCTCTAACTACTACAAGGAAGCCCAGCGTCAACCCGGCAAGACCGGCGAGAACCTGCTGAAGATCCTTGAGAGCCGTTTGGACAACGTGGTTTACCGTGCAGGTTTCGCCAAGAGTCGCGATATGGCTCGCCAGTTGGTCAACCACGGTCATATCTTGGTCAATGGTAAAAAGGTCGACATCCCATCATTTCGGGTTTCCCCGAGTGACGTGATCGATGTTCGTCCAAGTTCATTGCAGATGACTCCGTTTATTGTGGCTCACGCTGAGATCGGTGAAAAGACCGTCCCAGCTTGGCTGGAGGTTGTGCCATCGAAAATGCGCATCCTCGTTCACTCGATCCCAGCTCGTGCGGCGATCGATACTCAGGTCAACGAACAACTCATTGTTGAGCTTTACTCCAAGTAGTAACCAATCTCGATTCATTCGAATCGAGCTGAGAAACGCGATATCAAATAGAGGGTATCGCTGGAAGGAAACAAAAAGTGCTCATTAGTCAACGTCCAATTCTCACCGAAGAACCCA
>JBIIOS010000144.1:0-4528 GCA_044336805.1 Candidatus Nanopelagicales bacterium | reverse complement strand
GTCATCGGGCCACTCTGCTGAGTGAAACATCAAACCACTGAACTTTTCTACTCCAGCGTACGTTGGCTTATACGGATCAGAAAGAATTCCAACAGCAGCAATCAGAAACGAGCACTCGATTTTGTGACCTTTATTTGTGCTGACGATCCATTTTTCTCGCGCCTCGTCATATATGGCCTCATTTACCTCCGTATTGAATCTAATGAAATCGTTCAGCTCAAGATTCTCGGCCACCCAGCCTAGATAGGCCAAAATCTCAGGTTGCGTTGCATATCGTTCTTTCCATTCCCACTTCGCAAACAGCTCTTCGGAAAATTCATCAGAGTAGGAATAAATTGGACTCTCGGAGTCTGATCGTGCACCCGGATAACGATTCCAGTACCACGTGCCACCTACGCTGTCGGCCTTCTCAAGGGCAATAACTGACACGCCTGCCTGTCGCAATTGATGCACAGCCAACAGACCTGAAAATCCCGCACCAATTACCACTGCATCACAGACTTCCCTGTGGTCTTCTACTTCATTCATTTCCACCTCCGTATGAGTCAAATTGGATCTGGTATCAAGGACAACGAATTCCTAAGTTGATGAACAAATCCCAAATTTCCGGATAAGTTTTCAGCTGGCATCTATTCCTTCCGCCGGAAGAACTGGTCAAGCACTTTCAACTGGGTCATCAGGAGAACGAGAATCACCGCGATGCCAATATAAATACCACCTGCAGCCGCATCTTGGAGTTTCAGTGAGGAGCGAAGGCTGCCAAACAAAACTACGGGAAGCGTTTGATTGCTTGAGGTAGTAAGAATTAGTGACACGATGAATTCAGTTATGGCTGTCACAAAGACGAGCAACGAACCTAACAGCACCCCAGGTAAAAGTCCGGGCAATGTCACAAAAATGAATGTCTGAATACGCTCGGCGCCCATGGTCGAGGCCGCCTCTTCAAGTTCAGGGTTGAGTAAATCAATGGATGAACCGATCGCCAAAAGCATGAGTGGAAAAGTTGTGGTCACGATCGCCAATGCCAACATAAACAGGTTTCCAATTTGCCCGATTTGGTAGTAAAGGATCAACAGTGCCATCCCAGATACGACTAAGGGCGTGGAGAAACCTAGCAATAGGAATGCAGTAATTGCGGGTGAAAACTTTACGCGATACCTAAAGAGCGCAAGCGCTGCTGCGAGGCCGATCGGTAAAGCAATTGCTACGGCGTATATACCCACAAGAAGTGAGCGCACAAATGCCTGGCGAATCGCATCGTCACTAAAAAAATCTCCATAGCCAATGAGAGACCACCCTGCAAATGGGAATTCCAATTTATCGCCGTTACCGAAGGATGAAACCACGACAATCAGTGTGGGCAGAGAAACGAGAAGCAACAGGGACCAGGTAACTAGCTTTCCACGGACACCGCTAATCATGATTTTGGCCTTTCTTTCCCGAGAAAGACAATGATCACTACCATGGAAATCACGAACACCAAAAGAACTGCGCTTAGTGCCGAGCCAAGGTTGATGTTCCCTCTGCTAAAGAACAATTGCTGAATGGTGGTCGCGGCAAAAGGGAGTTTTCCTAGGCCTAAAATGCGCGGCATCAAGTACTCGGTCATGCTAAGAGTCGCTACTACGAGCGACGCACCTAAAATACCGGGTCTTGCCAACGGGACAATAATCCTGAGCCACACTTGCCAAGGCCGTGCTCCCATAGTGAGCGCAGCCCACTCCAGGTTTGGACTGATACCTCTTATTGCAGGCATCATTACGAGGGTTGCAAGAGGGAACATCACTTGAACCATTCCTAGCCAGATGGCAAAGGGCGACCCCAGCAATTCGATCTGGAAGCCAAAGATCCGGCCGACCCAACTGAGTACGCCATCTTTTCCGATGATCAGCACCCAACCGATCGCCCGAACCGTTTCCCCCATCAAGAATGGAACAAGCAGCAACAGCATTGCGATTCGACGCCACAGTCGACGTTTGATACCCACAATTGCATAAGCAGTCGGTATAGCCATGCACACTGCGGTAACCGTGACAATGAGTGCATAAATGCTTGTGCGTAGAAGTGTGTCTCGGTATACGGAAGCGGAAGGACCCGTAAATAGATTTCTGTACTGATCGAGTGAAAGCCCACCTTGAACATTGGAATTCGTGTCAACCGACTGGAAACTCGTCCAGATCAAATAAGCGAGGCCAACAGCCAGAATCGATATAAGAACAATAGAAGGGATCACCAACGGATAGGCGCTCCGACGCTTTTTACCTGCACCTCTGTCCCGGCTAGCAAGCACCGCAACATCAAGAAGCCGCCAACCTATACCGGGACTTGTTTTCGTTGCCTCACCATCAACAGTATTTTCTGTCATGGGCCGCTCGTCAGCGTAATTAGAGGAGTTTGATCACTTGACCAACTCACCCATACCTGATCTCCACGATCAAACACCGAAGAGCGCAAAACAGAACTGGCCGAAATTTTCAGTTTTGTTGAAAGACCATCAACTCGGACCTCGTAATACGTAGCTGGACCTTCGAAGGCCTTGAGTTCAATAACCCCCTGAAAAGAGTTGTCTAATTTCGGCACATCCCCTATATCTGTTACGCGTGGTGACTCTGTCCGAAGCACAACGCCTACAGCATCGCCCTTTTTGGCATCCCTAAGTTCAGACACCATGATTTCAGTCCCATTTGGCATTTCGACTACAGGAGGATCAATGGACTTAAGAATTCCCTCCAAAACATTTGAATCACCGAGAAACTCAGCGACAAAATTCGTTGCTGGGGCAACATAAAGTTCTGTACTTGTGCCAACTTGCTCCAGCCGTCCGGCGCGCATGACTCCAATGCGATCACTCAGCATTAAAGCCTCACGCTGGTCGTGAGTTACGTTCACAATAGTAATATCGAGTTCCTGGTGTAAGCGGACAATTTCAAGTTGCATCTCTTCGCGTAATCGACGGTCAAGCGCACCAAGGGATTCGTCGAGTAGCAAAAGTTCGGGTTGATACACCAAGGCACGAGCAAGCGCGACGCGCTGTTGCTGACCTCCTGACAGCTCCGAAATCTTTCTCTTCGCAATGTTTGGTAATCGAACCACGTCAAGAACTTCGTGCACTCGATGTTGAATCGTCTTCTTGCTCATTCGACGCATCTGTAAAGGAAATGCGATATTTCCGAATACGGACATGTGAGGAAATAGTGCTAGAGATTGAAAGACCATCGCGATATCGCGCTCATAGGTTGGGGTCTCGTGAACCTCACGATCACCGATCCAGATCTGTCCACTTGTCGGAGCAACTAACCCCGCAATCATGCGCAGCACCGTCGTTTTACCCGACCCGGAAGGTCCAAGCAGTGTGAAAAGCTCCCTCCTGCCGATCTCAAGGTTCACTTGGTCTGCTGCAGTGAAGTCTCCATACTTTTTTGTGGCGTCAACCAACCGGACCGCTTGGGGTGACTCACCCATCGGTCTTCTCGATTTCAGTCATTTCCGATTCATTGCGAATACTCATGGTCGTTTTCCTGACTTCGGCTGCACCGTTTGCCCAATTGTTAATTTTGTGATTTTTGATTTTATAATTTAAGAAAGTCTATTGGAAAAATGTGACAAAGTCCCAAAAACTCAAAAATTGCCAGGTTTCGTTCGGGAAATGGGTCTGATACAAGAACAAGAGCTTCGCATGTGTGCCGATTCCCGAAATCCCGCTACCCCATGAAACGTGAATATTCCTAGCTGCTGATGGCCATTATCGAGTTTTCTTGACCGTATCTATATTTATGCATTATGGTAAGTACTGTTAGTTAAAATCAAAAATCACAAATTTAACGATGATGAAAATGTCAACCCAGGAAGGAAACAATCCAAAATGGATATTCACAGTGAATCAGAGGGATCCGCCTCTAAGTCTTTGCTCAGTCGAAGGAAGCTTCTTGCGGCAGGCGGTGCAGTAACCGCTGCCGCACTTCTTGCCGCTTGCAGCAGTAATTCATCGGATTCGTCATCAGCATCAGCCACTGCAGCCAGTGATGGCGGCGCTCCTAGCACCCCCCCTGAAAAGCCAGCCAAAATTGTCATGCGTGCCTGGGGTGAGCCTTATTCGACGACACTGGCTGCAACTGCGGGAGCTACTTTTACCAAGAACACAGGTATTCCGGTCGAGTTTGACCTAACCGATTTTGGTGAAATGAAGGTGAAGATCGAACAAGCTTTCAAAGCCGGGGAACGTCCCTTCGTAGACGTCGCCTATACGACGGCTCCGGACGCATTTATCGCTTCTCAAATGGGGTACACCCATACTCTGGACACAAATCTAGTCACTAACTATGCCTCTTTGAGCAATGTGGGGAAGCCTGACGATGGAACCACTAACTGGGTGAATATTTACTCGTACACGATACCCGTGCTCTATCGAACAGACCTGGTCACGTTCCCCGATCCGATGGGCTTCGATGAACTGTGGAATCCCAAATACAAAGGTCAATTTACAATTAATCTAGACCCCAATGTCTTCGTATGGCCTATGGCAAAGATG
>JBIIOS010000024.1:0-17657 GCA_044336805.1 Candidatus Nanopelagicales bacterium | reverse complement strand
CCCGTTCTTTGGGATGCAGCCTGTGACACGCGCCGCGCATATTTGGTGGCGAGTTTGGCCTCTCTCAATGAATCCCTCGGGGGGAACTTGGTTCTGCGTACCGGCGACCCCAGCAAGGTGATTCCGGAACTGGTGAAGGAAGTGAACGCCGATTGCGTTCACATCGCAGCTGATTTCGGACCCTATGGCAGTGTTCGAGACGCCAATGTTGAGAAGGGGCTTAACGTTCCATTGGTGCGAACCGGCTCCCCGTATGCCGTGGCTCCCGGTCGGGTTGTTAAATCCGATGACACGCCCTACCGCGTATTCACTCCGTTTTACAAAGCGTGGGCGACCCATGGTTGGCGAGCGCCGGCAACAGGGTCGCTCCCTATTTTTGCCAAGGCACCCTCTGATCCGATGCCTAAAGTGACGAGTCCAGTTCCACTACCCACCGCCGGTGAAGACGCGGCTTGGAAACGTTGGAAACAATTCAAGAAAAATGCACTCGCGCAATACGACGAGGCACGCAACCGCCCAGACCTTGACGGAACCAGCATGCTGTCACACCACTTGAAATATGGAGAGATCCATCCGCGTTCACTCCTTGCAGAGTTAAAGCCAGAACACATTGTGTTTATTAAGGAAATTTGTTGGCGTGAGTTTTATGCCGACATCTTGTTCCACAACCCCACGAGTTCCTCGCGGTCACTCGATGCACGTTATGACTCAATCATGCCCTGGGCAAGCGGCGCAGAAGCGGAAAAACTTTTAGATGCTTGGTGTCAGGGTCGGACCGGATATCCGATTGTTGACGCAGGGATGCGCCAACTCACCACAACAGGATGGATGCACAATCGCGTACGCATGATCGTCGCGAGTTTTCTGGTGAAAGATCTACACATTCCGTGGCAGCGCGGTGCTAAATTTTTTATGCAGCACCTGCGCGACGGCGATATCGCAAGTAACTCCCACGGTTGGCAGTGGACGGCTGGGTGCGGAACTGATGCATCACCTTTTTATCGCGTATTCAATCCCATCAGTCAGGGAATAAAGTTCGATCCCGATGGCAATTACGTGCGCCATTACGTTCCTGAATTAGCCCACCTCACTGGGGCCAGCATTCATGAACCGTGGGAAACCCTCGGCGGTTATGACGAGGGCTACCCGGAGCGCATAGTTAACCACAAGGCCGAACGTGAGGTGGCCTTGGCCGACTTCGCTTCGATTAAAGGCCGTACCTAGTCCGCAGAGTAAACCTTCACGCCTCATAGAATCGGGCCATGCAAACCCTGGCCGTGCTCTCCATGAAAGGTGGCGTGGGTAAAACCACCGTCGCTTTGGGGCTGGCAAGTGCCGCTTGGCAGCGTGGTGAGCGAGTCCTTGTTATCGATCTTGATCCCCAAGGCAACGCAACCATGGGGCTTGGGGTCACCAATCCCGAATTCACCATGAATGATGTATTGGCCGACCCACGCCCAGGAATAGCGGCGGACGCGATCGTGGACTCCGCCTGGGGTAACCGAGTCCAAGTCCTCGCGGCTGATCGCTCACTTGAACACCGCAACACAATTGAAGGCCCACTTTCCTCCCAGCGCTTGCGTATTGCCTTGGGCAATCTTCCCCGCCAATATGACCTAGTCTTAATCGATTGCCCTCCTTCACTGGGTGAGATGACCCGCAACGCCCTACACGCGGCAACTGATGCACTCGTTGTTACCGAGCCCGCCTATTTTGCTTTAGCTGGAGCCGAGCAGGCCGTTGAGGCGGTTGACGTGATTCGTTTGGCGTCCAACCCGATGCTCAACCCTGCACGTATCCTGCTCAACCGGGTCCGTCCAACCGTTGCCGAACACCGCAATCGCATTGCCGAATTACGGGATTCTTTTGGTCCGGTCGTTCTTGATATTCAAGTTCCCGAACGCAATGCGATCACTCAAGCGGAGTCCGCTGGAATGCCGATTCATGCCTGGGATTCACCTGCTGGTCGTGAACTCGGTACAGTTTTTGACCAAGTTATTGCAATCATGTCGCCAAGGAAAAGGTTGTGGGGTTAGTCGTGGCTAAAACAGAATTCAATTCAGCACCCAGACCTGTATTGGGCAAGTCGCTTGATTCAAGTGTTCACCCAGTTCTCAATGACGCAAACGCTGAACCAAAACCAATTGGTCACGACGCAGCAAGATTTGGTAATGCGAGTGACTCGGTAAAGCGTTCGCGTAAGGACAAGCCGGTTGAGATGAGCATCACCGTCCCCAAATCACTTCGCAAGAAGTTAAAAGCCGAAGCGAAGAATCAAAAGATTACTGTCGATGAACTTATTACCTCGCGTCTGAGCGGATAAGTACAAGGCGAAAAGCTGTTGCAGAACGGCCTAGGGAACTGGGTGTTGCGCGTCATATCGCAAAAAGCCTCGAAATTTGGCAGCTAGGCCAACCGAAAGTCCGACACACGCAAAGCCCCCGGTGATGACCGAA
Source organism: Candidatus Nanopelagicales bacterium (assembly GCA_044336805.1). Classification (GTDB taxonomy): domain Bacteria; phylum Actinomycetota; class Actinomycetes; order S36-B12; family S36-B12; genus UBA4592. Next base: position 15,201 of record JBIIOS010000024.1, on the reverse strand, counting down.
AAAGCCTCGCCGCCGAGAGATGCGACAACTCCCGCTTCAACATCACCCAGACGTGGGCCACCTGCGACAACAACCGTATGAACGCCTTGTAATCGCCCTCGGTACTCATCCGGTGTCGCTGACTGCAGGATTGTCATCCGGAAAATTGCCGAAATATTGTCGGCGGCACCAGCGACGGCAAGCAAAACAAGCGAGATTATCAATGTCCGCGAGAAACCAAAAGCCGTAATTGAAACACCCCACGCAATAACGGAAATAACAATGGCCCTGCCCTGCCACCGAACTCGTCCGAGGGGTCCGGAAAAGATACCTGAAATCAAACCACCCAATGCAGGTGCCGCGGCCAACATTCCCAGCGTGAACGCAATGTCTTGGGTGGTTCCACCAAACCAGAGTGCGGCGATTGCCGGAAATAACGCGCGCGGCATACCGAACACCATGGCAACCAGATCTTGATAGAAACTCATTTGCAGATTAATCTTGCCTCGCAGAAATTCGAAGCCTTCTTTGACCGACTTCCAGCCTCGACTTGCATCAGCCGACTGCGTGGGTGGAAGCTTGGGAAGCCGATACATGGCATAAATCACCGCGCCAAACGCTACAACATCCAACAGGTATGGCGCCGTGATTGCTCCCGTCGCCGCGATGAGGAAACCGCCAATGAGTGGGCCAAGGGTGAATCCAAGATTCCAGGTAATGATTCCCAAGGCATTGGCTGCCGGTAGCAATTCAACCGGAACGATACGAGGAATGATCGCCTGTCTTGCTGGGTTTCCTATCGCAAAAAATGCAGACTGAATTGCCACGACAACATAAAGGAAGCCAACCGAGTTAAAACCCATGAATGCTTGGGTGAAAAACATCAATGAGGTCAGCAACATGCCAATCGCTGTCAATAGACCTACCGTGCGTCGATCAAAGGTGTCCGAAAGCGATCCACCGTAAAGTCCAAATCCAACGAGGGGAATTAACTGTGCGAGTCCTACCAACCCCACCATCAATGACGAATTGGTTAGTTCCCAGATTTGCAGGCCAACAGCGACGCTCGCCATCTGCTGTCCAATATTGCTTGCCCCGTGAGCAAACCAAATGCGGCGAAACGGAGCGCTAACCCTTAATGGTGTCAGGTCAGCAAAGATTTTTGTCACAACCGGAACTTACACAGTGGTCAAGGAATCTACGACAGTTACGGACTCAATCTCGTCGGATTCCAAGTTGAGTCGCCCTGCAATTCATAAACGAAACGGTCATGGAGCCGGGACTCGCGACCCTGCCAGAATTCAATCCGATAAGGAATAACTTGCCAACCACCCCAAAAATCGGGAACCGGAATCACTTCTTGCTCGGCAAATCGCAATTCGCATTCGGCGAATTGGGTATCTAGTACTTCCCTGCTTTCCAATCGTGTGGATTGCTGGCTAGCCCAGGCACCCAACTGCGAAGCTCGCGGCCGGGAATGGAAGTACTCCTCCACCAAATCCCTTGGGACAAGTTGCGCCTGACCAGAAATAATCACTTGCCGGTGCAACTCATACCAAGGGAAAAGCAGTGTGACGTTGGGGTTAGCTGCAATATCCAAACTCTTAGCGGACTCCAGGTTTGTGTAGAAGCTGAAGCCCGACTCCGTGAAATCTTTCAGCAGAACTGTTCGCGAGGCCGGGCGCACATTCCCTTGTGAGTCCAAACCCACGGTCGAAACCACCATTGCATTTGCCTCAAGGATCTGCGAATCCGCAGCCTGGGCGAACCACTCACCAAATTGATCAAAGGGATTTGGAGCCAGCATGTCGTGGGTGAGCACCCCAAGGTCATAAGAAATCCGAAGGTCTCGTACGGAAACCTGCGTCGGCTTTTCCATGACCTCATCTCACCATGTCTGGACCGAAATCACCAATTGGGTCGGGCAACCGGTCCACCGGGACTTCCCCTCAGGCAACACAATAAACTCCGGGACTCAAGCGATATTTCAGTAGAACCCACCCAAGGAGCCATACGTGAGCGACATTGTGATCCCATCCGAACTTCTTCCCACCGACGGGCGATTTGGTAGCGGTCCATCAAAAGTTCGCAAGGAACAAACAGATGCTCTCGCCCAGGTGTGGCGTTCTTACATGGGTACTTCGCACCGCCAGGCGGCTGTTCGCAACGAGGTCCAGCGCCTGCGCGAAGGACTCGCTCAACTATTTAACCTCCCCGAAGGCTACGAAGTAATTTTGGGCAACGGCGGTTCGACAGCGTTCTGGGATATCGCCTCATTTAGTTTGATTCGCGACCGCGCGCAGTTCCTTTCATTTGGTGAGTTCGGTGCCAAGTTTGCATCCGGTGCTCAAAAGGCACCGCAACTCGGTGATCAAGACATTCGTAAATCAGATCCTGGAAGCGCACCCGTTTTTGAAGCCGTCGTGGGAATCGATGCTTACTGCACTCCACATAACGAAACGTCGACCGGAGTCGCTTTCACCCCCAAGCGAGTCGCTGGCGCTGACGCAGATTCATTAATGATTATCGATGCAACCTCGGCTGCAGGTGGCTTGCAGGTTGACGCCAAAGAATTTGACACGTACTACTTCGCGCCACAAAAAAGTTTTGGCTCAGATGGTGGATTGTGGTTTGCACTCATGTCACCTGCTGCCATTGCTCGCGCGAGCGAGATCAAGGAATCCGGCCGTTGGATCCCAGATTTCCTTGACCTGATGACAGCAATTGAGAACTCACGACTTCAGCAGACGTACAACACCCCGGCCCTTGCAACGATTTACATGATGGCCGAGCAGGTTGATTGGTTTAATTCCAATGGTGGAATGGCTTGGACAACGGCTCGTACCACTGAGTCCTCAGGACTTATCTATTCATGGGCCGAATCAAATGACCTGCTCAGCCCCTTTGTTAGCGACCCTGCTTTACGTTCGGGCGTTGTTGCAACCATCGATGTTGACGATTCAATTGATGCCACAGAGATCACGAAGGCGCTCCGTGCGAACGGAATTCTTGACACTGAGCCTTACCGCAAGCTTGGACGCAACCAACTTCGTATCGCAGTTTTCCCCGCAGTCGATCCACAAGATGTCAAGGCCCTCATTGCTTCGATTGATTATGTTACTGCGCAACTATCGTGACTAAATTCGTAGCCGCAAGGCCACATCGAGACAGGCCGACCTGGGCCGGTTACATTCTCATAACTTCATACGTTTGGTTCGTCTACGCATTTAGTTCAAGTCAAGCCCTAATTAGAGATGAACAGGGAACCTCGCGCACCATTGCGAGTCTGCATGTCATAGTGCTTTCCATTGGTGGAATCATCGCTGGATTGATTGCCGCCCGTCTGATTGTAAAACTAGGTCGGGACCGATTCATCATTTTTTCCGTGGCGGGCCTTGCGGCTGGAGTTCTTCTCTACACAACTCCCGGCGGAATAATCTTGACACTGTCAGGCTCGTTCATCGCATCTTTTTTCGGCTCCGCAATCATCGTCGGTGCGATTGCTTTTCTCTTCGACCACCAGAAGGAAGCCGGTCCGGCCTCGGTAACCGAAGCTAATGCCGTTGCTGCTCTCTCGGGAGCGATCGCGCCTATCGCGGTAGGAGTGGGTGTTGGAATTTTTCTTGGCTGGCGATTTGGTTTGTGGCTCACACTCCTTGGTTTGCTGGTCAGTTTGCTCCTCATGCGAAACAACCTTCCCGCGTTCCGGGTACCTGCTGAGGAACAGATCCGAGAGACCCTAAAAGTTCCATTCCCCCGCCGGTTTTGGTGGGCGCTGGGCACCCTCTTTATTTTGATCAGCTCTGAATTCATCTTGACCTTGTGGAGTGTTGATCTATTGCGGGATCGCGGCGGACTTGAAGCTGGGGCAGCTGCCGCAACTGTGGGCGCTTTAACATTCGGTATTTTCATCGGTCGGTTAATTGGTTCCCGATTTGCCGAGTACTTTCCCGTGGACCGGATTCTGAGTGTCGCTGTACTCATCGCAAGTTCGGGTTGGCTCATTGTGTGGCTGAACACATCCGCCCCGATCATGATCGGTGGTTTGGTCGTTAGCGGGATCGGCTGCGCCATTTTCTGGCCACTAGGGCTCAGTCGGGTAGTGCTTGCCTCTGGTGGCCAGAACGACCGAGCCACCGCATTAGGGGCCGTTGCCGGTGCCTCTGCAGGTGGGGTTGGGCCATTTGCACTTGGCGCCCTAGCTGATGCAATCGGGGTTCATTCAGCCTTCTTGGCACTTCCCGTTCTCCTATTTTTGGGTCTTTTCCTGATACTGATCAAGCCCGTAACCAACACAATCACGCCTGAAACAACACCTACCAGCGTCACGTAGTTTATTGATTGTCCCTGCACCGTTGCTGGGGCTTGCTCGGGTGCTTGTGATCGGCTCGGCGCGACCACGCTAGGCCCCGGTATACGCAAAAGTCGATTATCGCTTTCACTTGCAATCACGACCGCATTTTCACCGGGTAGCCAAGCAATAGCCTCCCCTTGAGGTTGAGCGGGTAACTCAATTTCTTGAACAAGTTCACCCGTAGGTTTCCCAATATAGAACTGGGCATCGAAGTAGTCGCGAAGAACAAATCCGGTTCCATCAGGTTTCATCGCACCGTCGGTTATCAGGCCTGAGGCCGAACCAATTTTTTTGGCAATGTTTATCCCAGATTTTTTCATTTTTTTCGGCAATGCGTAGATCGAACCACTGGCTAATTGCTTGGTAACGATCCAGATCTGTTGAGATTGGGGGTCAGCAAGAATTGTTTCCGCGTTATGCGGTCGGTCATCATAGGTAAACCGATATCTGCTCACTTGAGCACTTGTATTGCCAAGTTTTTTAGGTTCCCGGATTCGGTAGATCGAGACATCACTCCACGAATCTCGATTGTCCCCAATGTCACCAACCCACAGAACTGGGCGCCCTTTGGGGTCCACCCCCGCGGCTAGGCCTTCAAAGTCACGCGCAGAAACACCCTGAAGACTGAGTTCGCCAACAATGGAACAGTCGTTGAGCTTTAGCGCATACAACTTAGCGTCATCGCCCGAATCGTTGTGAATCCACATGACACCAGGATGCAAGGCCGAAGGCGCCATTCCACTGATTTCGCTCAAGCGAGGATCGGTGAATTCACACATCACGTCCGGCGCGGTCGAGGCCGCAGCCGGGCCTGCCGGTGCAAGCGCCAGCCCAGTAAGCCCAGCCAGAACCGCGACACAAAGAAACTTAGGAATCAGATTGACACAATCGCTGCAACAAAAACACTTCCAATGAGCGCTACGAGCACCACAATGGTGACGATTCTTCGAAATCCTGGAGTCATTCCCTAACCTTAAAGCAATGATTCCCATTCGACCTATTTGCCGTTACTCTTTCCGCATGGCCGCATCCGATTCCAACGCGATTTTGCCGGTACGAATAGGGACCGTTATTGCAATCATTTCGACGGCGGTTATCGCTTTCATTGAGCCGATCTCACCGGCTGGTATCACAGGGAGTTCATCGGGCATTACGGTCTGGTGGTTCGGTGTCGGACTGATCGCCAGTGTCAGTGGAATCCTGGGTTTGATCTTTCTTGAGCGGCGTAGTCGCAGGCTCGGACTCAGTAGTTAACTGAACTCACTATTCGATACTCGTTGAACCTTCACGTTCAACCGGATAAAATCCCGGATCCACGGTGCCCGAGTGTGCACCGCAACCAAAACTCAATGAGACGATGCGGCCGTCAGCCGGTGAGAGTGCATTGGTGCATACAGCAAAAGCTTGCCCGAGTGGACCCGCTAAGGAGTTGTGAAAGCCGCAACTGTCACAGGATGCTTGTGCAAGTCGTGCCATTTCAGTTGCGGGACCAAATTCGCTGCTGTGCCAGCGATCCGCTGCCTGCTCGCGCCCGACAACGGAAAGTACTCGGGCCCGACCCAGTCCCAATTCCCAACCAGACATGATGCCCCGATATTCCTCAACGTATTCAAAGTCCTCATCTACGTCGCTGGCGAAAAATTCTGCAAAGCCCACTACGAGGCGCTCGTCATGGGCATCGGCTGGGAGTACATCACCGGGGCTGAGGTCACCGGGTTGAATTCGCTCACTCCACGGAAGCCAGGGCGGCGCTAGAATCGAGTCGGGCCCCGGAAGCAGGACAACGTCAGTTACGGTGACTTTGGACTTACTCTTTGGGGCAACCGCAAGTGTGACGGCCCACTGCCAACCCACATATGCCTTATTCGTGCACTGAAACAGGTGGGTTGCCAGATTCTCGGCTTCCATGACCAATCCAAGGTGTTCACCAATGAAAGCTGAATTGCCGGCTTCAATAATTGCAGCGGCTTTTGCCTCATCCACTGCAGAGACAAATGTTGGATCCACACCCAAGTTTGGTGCCTCAGCGGCTATGGCCAGGGCTGACAGTTGCGTACTCACCCCCCAAGTCTCTCCCATGAGGCGGGCGGGAGGGAACAGCGGGTAATGTCACCGCCATGACCCCACAGTTTCGCAAGGGCGCTGCCCTCATTACCCTCACCGTCTCGGCATTGCTGGTTCTTTCCGGTTGTACAAAACCTCTACCCAACGCCACCGTTTTCTCCGGGTCCAATAGCCAAAATCGGCAAGCCACCTGTTGGGCCTTTGACGCTGAAGAGCTCGGTGCCGGGGACTGCGCCCAAGACCTGATAGCCCAAGCGGCAACCGGCGATGCAGTTTCGGTCGTCTCAGTCTTTCCTGGCGATACCGTGGGAATTAGCGTGGATCCGGTTGTTGCAGAAACCGGGTGGTTTGTGGTGCTCGGTAATCAACGTTTGACCGAAAACCCGATTACGAGTCTTTACTACCGCTTCACATTCCCTGATGCCCAGGAGATCCCTGCTGAAGGTGTTCTTCTGCAAATCGTTGCTAGCAGCGGTGTCGGTGCCCGTGGTATCTGGGTTTTCAAATTGGATCAGGCGAGTTAAGGAGCAAGATGTTTGCCGTTTATGCCCACTCTGTCAATCCTGAAAACCCCCTCGATGCACTAACCGTCGGTGAAATTCCAGAACCGGTGACTCCCCCGGAATGGGTAACGGTTAACGTGAAAAGTGCAAGTCTTAATCACCACGATGTCTGGTCCCTTAAAGGTCAAGCGCTCAAAGCCGATCGCGTACCGATGATCTTGGGAAGTGACGCAGCCGGTGTAACCGATGACGGTCGCGAGGTAGTCGTGCACGCGGTGATTGGTGACTCCCATACTTCCGATGGAAAAGTCTTCGACGAAACACTTGATGTTCATCGCACTCTGCTAAGTGAGTTGTACCCGGGGACGCTCGCGGAGCGTGTTCGTGTTCCGGCCCAAAATCTTTTGGACAAACCGGCATCGATTAGTTTTGAGGAAGCTTCGTGCCTACCAACGGCTTACCTGACGGCTTACCGAATGCTGGCAAAGCGTTCTAACACGCAACCCGGTGACACCGTTCTCATCCAAGGCGCCGGCGGCGGCGTTGCCACAGCCGCAATCATCCTGGCGAAAGCCCTAGGCCTCAATGTTTGGGCGACTTCACGTGATGAGAGCAAGCGTGCCTTTGCAACTGGACTCGGTGCAGATCAGGTATTTGAATCGAATGCGAAATTGCCGGGAAAAGTTGACGCGGTCATAGAAACCGTGGGTGAAGCAACCTGGTCGCACTCACTTCGATCCCTTCGCCCCGGCGGAACAGTAGTGGTCTCTGGTGCAACAAGTGGCGCAATGCCACCAGCAGACCTCAACCGGGTTTTCTTCCTGCAACTTTCAATTAACGGTTCGACCATGGGATCACGAAGTGATTTAGTTGAGTTACTCGAATTAATGGAGCGCACAAAAACAAGACCCGTAATTGATCGAGTCTTGCCAATTCAAGATGCACGAGTTGCTTTCGAGTTAATGCTGCACGGCGACGTGCACGGAAAACTCGTTCTAAATATCTAGATCGTCTGCGACCGCGCGCAACACCAAAGCAGTTTTCTGAGCCATGGCATCGGTCGGGTATTTGCCTCGACGCAGTTGATTACTCACGCTATCTAGTAATTTAATGACGTCTTCCAACATAATTGCCATGTCGTCGGCCTTCTTGCGGTGACCTTTCACTACTGATGCCGGTTCACTCAAAATAGTCACCGTTAAAGCCTGCTTGCCACGGCGCCCGTCAACAATTCCAAAATCGAGTTTGGTGCCCGGCTTCAATGCGGTAACACCGGTGGGCAGGGTTGAGACGTGAACGAAGACGTCTTCGCCTTCATCGCTTGAAATAAAGCCGAAGCCCTTTTCTGCGTCGTACCACTTAACTGTTCCTGTAGGCACGGCTCGCCCCACTCTCTCCATAACTCAATTCCCACCCCCCAACGGAGTGTCCTCAAGGTTAGCGCAGGCACCCTTTGGTTCCGGATCTGGTGGTCGAACCATGAGGGCCTAGACTAAGGGGATGCCCGAAAGCGTCGTAAGTGCGAAAGTGACGCGAGCGCAACGGGTAATCAAAGCGGGAGCGATCCTCACGATCATTGGAATTATCGCATCCTTGATTGCGATTCTGCCCCTCGTCAGTGACATCGAGCTTTCAGGCACGTGGTGGTTTTTATCGATGATCACCGGGGTTGGCCTAGCCACGGTCTTGGTCGGGCTCACCATGTCGGCGCGTTCTCGCTCAACCCGATCGTCCTTCCCCACCCAATCGTCAGTTTCAGCATCGGGGTCACCCAGCGAATGAGCACTAGCCGTCCACGAAGCCTCGCCGACTCATTACGCGGTCGCAGTGAGGTTGAACTTACCGAGCTTTTCTTAGGCCGCCCAGATTTGGCCCACCCGGCACCCGCTGATATTTCCAGTTTGGCCAGGCGGGCAACCGCGACACCCTCGGTGAGCCGAACCCTTGATATTTTGTCGGCTCCACAGCTACATGTCTTGTTTACCCTTCGCGAAAACTCGATGAGCAGCATTACGCTCTCCGAATCAGTTGATCCCCTTGTCGCCGAAAACCTCGAAGTAGAAATCGGAGTACTGCTCAAGTTGGCCCTGGTATGGGGTTTGCCCGACTCGCTCAGCGCCGTCACTTCCGTCCGCGATACCTTGAACGAGGGGTATTCGGATGCTCTCGTCGCTCCCCTGCCACCCGAGTCAAAAGGAACTGCCCCGAAACAGGATCTGCAGATGCAGTCAGGTCTCGCCGCACACACTTTCATGTCGCTGGCTCACGACGCACTGTATATTTTCCGAACTGCACCTCTAACGGCACTTCGCTCAGGTGGGATTGCAACAAAAGATGTTGATCAACTTGCAAAGTTTCTGGCAATTCCTCTCAACGAAGCTTGCCTGCTCATAGAAGTTTTGTATCACGCTGGGCTCATTGCGTTAACCACTTCGTTGCAATGGGAAGTCACAACAAAGTATGAAACATGGCGCAATAAGTCGAAAGAATCGCAATGGGTCGTACTCGCTCAAGCTTGGCTTGACCTTCCGCTCATGGGCAGTGAAGGCAATAAGCCACTTTCAGGAACCGGCGAATCTCCCACCGTCGGTGTCATGCGCTGGCAAACACTGCGCACTCTCCAATGGTGGAATGAGAACACCGACGCCGCTGCGACCCAGCATTGGAAACTTTTTGTTAAGGCACTTGATCATTTCTATCCTCGCCGGCGAGGAGCCCGCCGAGAGGAAGTCGCCAAAGTCACCTTGCGCGAAGCAGAGTGGATCGGGATTGCTCATGGTGAAATTTTGTGCGAAGCGGGCATTGGAATCACGGCAGACGACGCGCCAATCGCTGGTTCAAGCCTGAAACTTCCGGCTGAAGTAACCGATTTCCTGATTCAGGGAGACTTAACCGTCATAGCGGCTGGACCACTACCGCTCGAAGTTGGCGAGAAGTTACACGCAATCGCCGACATTGAGAGCCGCGGGGCCGCGAGCGTCTATCGATTTACTGCCGAAACGATTGAGCGCGGAATGCATGCCGGATGGAAGTCACAGGACTTCAATGAGTTTTTTGGACAATGGATCAAAGGATCAATTCCACAACCCTTGACCTATCTCATTGATAACGCGACGGAAGTTGTCCTCGAAGATTCCGAATCAAAGCCCAAAGCGGCAACAGCAGCCCGACTCGGTCGCCATTCACGGCGAATTACCGAACGTGAGGCTGCGCGTATTGCCAGCGCACTCCTAAAAGGCGAGGTTACCGAGGCAAATCTGGCCGAACCCGAAGAAGTGTTTTCACTCAACACTTCTGCGCTCATCGCTCTACTTAAAAGTGCCCAGGAGCACCACACGGGAGTATGGATCGGCTACGCGGAGGCGGACGGCAGCACTAGCACGCAAATTGTTGAACCAATTCGCATGGGTGACGGCACCATGACAGCATTTGATCACGGAAGTGCCAACGTGCGAACTTTTGCCATCTCGCGCATCAGTGGAATTGCCCCAGCAAAAATGAATGAGATTAACAACTAAACCTCAACGTGTCCGATGTCCGTTGACATTTCGGCAATGGCTGGAGGAGGGGTACTCGCTAGGGAACTACCTCTTCAGCTCCAGCCAGCAGCAGCCCCTTAACCCGTGGCACGGTAAGGTTGCCTGTTCGCCAGCATCGAGCACAGCTACCGGAGAGCAGGATATGACCGACGGACCCCTCATCGTACAAAGTGATAAGACCATGCTCCTTGAGGTTGATCACCCTGATTCCGCTGCATGCCGTAAGGCAATTGCCCCATTTGCCGAACTTGAACGCGCACCAGAACACATTCACACCTATCGACTTACGCCACTGGGCTTGTGGAATGCCCGGGCAGCCGGCCACGATGCTGAGAGTGTGATTGACACACTCATTCGATACTCGCGCTACACAGTTTCAAACGCACTACTCATTGACATCGCCGAGACCATGTCACGATATGGCCGCCTGCAGATTAACAGTGATCCAGCGAATGGACTGATCCTCCAAGCCCTCGATGTTGCCGTTCTCGAGGAGGTCCTCAAAAGCAAAAAAGTTGCACCCCTTCTGGGAGCCAGAATCGATGACACCACCGTTGTTGTTCATCCCAGTGAACGCGGCCATCTGAAACAGGCTCTGGTAAAGCTTGGGTGGCCTGCTGAAGATGTAGCCGGTTATGTTGATGGCGAACGTCATGCAATTTCACTGAAAACCGATTGGGATGCACGCGAATACCAAACCCAAGCCGCTGATGGGTTTTGGCACGGTGGTTCGGGAGTTGTCGTTCTGCCCTGTGGCGCTGGAAAAACTTTAGTTGGTGCCTTGGCCATGTACCGGGCACAAGCGACGACCTTGATTCTGGTGACAAATACGGTCAGCGCCCGCCAATGGAGGGATGAGTTACTCAAGCGAACCACGTTGACGCCTGACGAAATTGGCGAATACTCCGGCGCCAAAAAGGAAATCCGTCCCATCACAATTGCTACCTATCAGGTGATGACAACAAAACGCCAAGGAATTTACACGCATCTCGAAGTATTTGATTCACGCGACTGGGGCTTAATTATTTATGATGAAGTCCACCTTCTCCCTGCCCCAATTTTCCGCTTCACCGCAGACATTCAATCGCGACGTCGCCTTGGCCTAACAGCAACTCTGGTCCGCGAAGACGGACGAGAGTCTGATGTTTTTTCACTGATCGGTCCTAAACGATATGACGCTCCTTGGAAAGAGATTGAAAATCAGGGTTACATTGCGCCAGCGGATTGTGTTGAAGTTCGAGTCACCATGCCCGAACCTGATCGCATGGCCTATGCCGTTGCCGAGCAAGAGGACAAATATCGCATGGCGGCCAGTGCTGCTGAAAAGATCGAGATTGTCGAACAACTCGTACATAAGCATGAAGGTGAACAAATCCTTGTGATCGGTCAATTCCTCGATCAATTAGCAGAACTCGGTGAGCACCTTGGCGCTCCGGTGATTACCGGTGCAACGAGCGTAAAAGAGCGTGAGCGCCTCTACCATGCGTTCCGAACGGGCGAAGTGAACCTGCTTGTCGTGAGCAAAGTTGCAAACTTCTCAATTGACCTCCCCGAGGCAACCGTCGCGATTCAAGTGAGCGGATCATTTGGTTCTCGCCAGGAAGAGGCCCAACGCCTCGGTCGGATTTTGCGACCCAAGTTCGACGGGCGAACCGCACACTTCTATTCGGTTGTCACCCGCGACACCTTGGATGCAGACTTTGCCCAACACCGGCAACGCTTTTTGGCGGAACAGGGCTACTCGTACCGAATTATTGATTCCGCTGAACTCTCACCTGGCGTGTAAAGCACCGAAGCACTGGCGAGGGAATCAAACCTTGCGAACAGCCAATTGAGCATCAATTTCGATATTCATGTTTTCTACGGTTCCGATACCTGGCAGTGGGATGTGTACCGTGCCGAATTGCGCGGAACCCGTTAGTTCCACTTCTGGCTGCGCCGAATTCCCCACTGACGTGAGAATGATGGACATCTGGACATCAATCTCCCCGGCTACAGCGTTTCCCGACACGTCATATGCATTGCCATTGTGCGGCCCTGAACCTCTGAAAACCAGGTCCTGGGCTTTGTAGCCACTAATGAAAGTCCTGGCGGCAGCATCCGTGAGAAAGCTTCCCGTCTTAAGTTTGTCCAGAGCCAATACCAAATTCATGGTTGCGATCGAATCCACAATATTTAGTGATCCCGAGCGCACGGGCGCTTTGATGTCAACATTCATGAGTCGCGAACTTCCGCTTTTGAGTCTTACTTCCGCGCCATCAATTGCCACGAAAACGAATGATCCGAGCAGTTCCATCCTCGTAATCTACCGGTCGGCGAGCAGATGTCGATTTTTAGCCATTGATGCTAAAGCCATCTCGACATCATTGCTGTTGTTGTAGAAATGAGGACTGATCCTTATGTTTCCATCACGACTTGAAACCACTACATTGTCTTGGGCCATCGCATTTACCAATGCATGCTCGTCAACGGATGCAACCGCCAGCATTGGTCCGTGTTCGCCTGGGTGTTCTGGCGTTGCGCACACTCCACCAAGTTCGTCAACACCTGAGCGAAGTTGATCATGTAACTGACTTGAGACATCCCAGGCATTATTTACGCCCACCTCAAGCAAAAACTTTAACCCTGCTTGTGCGGCATACATACTTGGAACATTTGGGGTGCCGGCTTCGAATCTTCGAGCATCTTTTGCCGGATCGTATTTATAGATGTCCATCGAGAAAATATCGCGTGCCGCAAACCACCCTGTGGTTGTCGGGATGAACTCTGTCGGGATGAACTCTGACAGCGCCTTATTGTTGACTAAAGCAAAACCAATCCCAGGGCTTCCCAACATGTATTTGAGAACTCCACCGAGTAGAAAATCAGCTCCGAGGTCCTCGAAGTCAATGGGAACCGCCCCCGTTGATTGATAGGCGTCAACGAGAACGGGTACACCACGTTCGTGGGCGGCTTTAACGATCGCCCGGATGTCATTCATTGCACCGTTTCGGTAGCAGACATGAGTGATAGAGACAATCGCCGTGTTGCTATCAATCGCTGCCGCGATTCGCTCAGCGGGTAAACGATGATCAGGGTCGGCCGGCACATGGACAATCTCCGCCCCGTTTCGCTCCTGGGCGTGCCAGATGTGACCGATGGTGGGAAATTCAAGAGATGTTGTTAAAACCTTGCTCGGACCGTTTCGAAAATCAAAGCAACTTGCTATCGCGTTCATCGCGGCAGACGCACTTGTTGTCACGGCGACTTGATCGGATTGCGTTGAAAACAATGAGGCGATCTGCCCGCGCACGTCTTCTTGTACCCCAACCCAAGTTTCCCAAAGCGATCCGAATTCCTCCAGCTGGTCTAGGTATCGGTCATAAGCCGCTCGCACTTCATTGGCCAGTGCACCTTGGGAGCATGAATTTAAATATGCGCGAGATTCAAAAATCTTGAAATGATCGCGCCTAATGGCCTCGATCTGACGAGCGGGCTGATCCGCGGGTTGAACACTGTTCATGGAGCAGTCCCCTTTCCCAGAACGTCAGTCACAGATTACTCGGAATGCTGGTGGCGGAGGGTGGTTGGCCAAAAAAGTAGGGGAGCAACTCATTATGTGAGTTGCTCCCCTACCGGGAACTAATTGGGTTCTTGCAGGGACTAGAAGTCCATGCCACCCATGTCGCCGCCGCCGCCCATTGCAGGAGCGGACTTTTCTGGCTTCTCAGCAATAACAACCTCGGTTGTCAGGAACAGGGCTGCAATGGATGCAGCATTCTGGAGTGCTGAGCGAGTGACCTTGGCAGGATCGATGATCCCGGCCGCGATCATGTCGACGTATTCACCGGTTGCAGCGTTGAGTCCCTGGCCTGCAGGTAGCTCGCGGACTTTCTCCACGACAACTCCACCTTCGAGTCCAGCGTTCTCAGCAATCTGCTTCAACGGAGCGCTTACAGCGACGCGAACAATGTTTGCGCCAACTGCTTGCTCTTCGGTGAGGCCCAGTGCATCGATCTTGACGCCGGCGAGCTTCATTGCCTGAATCAGTGCAACGCCACCTCCGGGCACGATACCTTCTTCGACCGCAGCCTTTGCGTTCCGAACTGCGTCTTCGATGCGGTGCTTGCGCTCCTTGAGCTCAACTTCAGTGGCTGCGCCGACCTTGATAACTGCAACTCCGCCGGCAAGTTTCGCCAAACGCTCCTGCAACTTCTCGCGGTCGTAGTCACTGTCACTCTTGTCGATTTCGGCGCGAATCTGGTTAACGCGACCCTGGATCTGGTCAGCGTCACCGGCACCTTCAACAATTGTTGTTTCATCCTTGGTGACAACGACCTTCCGGGCGCGGCCAAGAAGATCCAATGTTGTGGTGTCGAGCTTGAGACCGACTTCTTCACTGATGACCTGGCCACCGGTGAGAATCGCGATGTCTTGCAGCATTGCCTTGCGGCGATCGCCAAAGCCTGGGGCCTTGACCGAGACGCTTCTGAAGGTGCCACGGATCTTGTTCACAACGAGCGTTGCGAGTGCTTCGCCTTCAACATCTTCAGCAATGATCATGAGTGGTTTGCCGCTCTGCATCACCTTTTCAAGGATTGGCAGAACATCTTTGACCGCAGAGATCTTGGAGTTAGCGATCAAGACGTAGGCGTCTTCGAGAACTGTTTCCATGCGCTCGGTGTCGGTGACGAAGTAAGGGGAGATGTAACCCTTGTCAAAGCGCATACCTTCGGTCAGTTCGAGTTCGAGTCCGAATGTCTGGCTTTCTTCGACCGTGATT
>JBIIOS010000142.1:0-4555 GCA_044336805.1 Candidatus Nanopelagicales bacterium | reverse complement strand
ATAACTGCCAAAACAGCCTCAATTTCCTGCGGAGTTTTTACATAGCCCATCTGTCCTCCTAGTGAGCGGTGAACCGGCAACTGCCGATGGATGCGATTATGAAGTACACCAAGACTCGGTGTCCTGAAATTCCCAAAATTACTCCGATGTCTACTTTGCTAAATATGTCCCTACCTACAGCGCTTACCCATAGGTCTCATCCGCAGGGATGACGTAATCTGCCAAATTCCTTGACACGAAGGGTGCAGCGCTCCTATCTTTGCCCCACATTGAAAAGGGGTTTACATGAAAGCAGCAGTCTTCGAAGGTCCCGAAAAAATCACGATTCAAGAGCTCCCGGACCCGGTTGCTGGACCCAATGACATAGTCGTAAAGGTTTCCGAGTGCGGGATTTGCGGATCTGATCTGCATTCCTATCTCGAAGGCGCCTTTATTTCCCCTGGCCAAGTAATGGGCCACGAGTTCAGCGGCCCGATCACCCAGGTTGGTGCCAACGTCCAAGGCCTCAAGATTGGTGACCGCGTGACTGCCGTACCACTGAGTACCTGCGGTCGTTGCCCACGCTGTCTCGAAGGTGCCGGCCACCTATGTGAGACGGGGCTTGCCTCAAGCGTGGCTTATGGACTTCCGGGTGCTTTCGCAGAATACGTTCGCGTCCCCGATGCAATTGTCGGCGGAAACATTCACCTCATACCGGACAATGTCTCCTACGCGGCGGCCGCGCTCGTTGAGCCCCTTGCAGTCGGTCTACATGCGGCAAAGAGTGCTAACCCCGGGCCAACAGATACCTGCGTTGTTATCGGTCTTGGCAGTATCGGACTCAATTGTGTCCAGATGCTCAAGGCTTGCGGAGCAGGAACCGTTATCGGCATTGACATTTCACCAGCAAGACTCAAGTTGGCGCAGGAACTCGGTGCTGACATCGTGATCAATGGCAAAGAAGTCAGTGCACTCGCAAAAGTGCAAGAAATTACCGGTATCGGTGCATACGGAGTGGGCGCTCGCGCCGACATCGTGATCGAAGCTTCCGGGGTTCCCTCACTTCTCGCTGACGCGATCTCAATGACGCGAGCCGGAGGAAAACTACGTATTGCAGCTTTATACGAGGGTGTAGTTCCCATCGATGCAAATCAAATCGTCCAGAAGGAAATGAGTGTGGCCGGAACCTTCGCTTATCGCGGCGAGTTTTCGCAGGTGCTTCAGATGCTCTCATCTGGTCAGGTGACCGCGGAGCCGCTCATCACTCATACATTCAGCCTTGATCAAGCCGCAGAAGCCTTCGTGGCACAAATGTCGAAGGACACTTCGATCAAAGTACAGATTGCGCCGTAACTGCTAAATCTTTACCCGAACATCAACCAACAATATGAAAGCAGAGGGGCCATGGGCCGGTTAGAAAATAAAGTGTGCGTTATTACCGGAGCGAGCACCGGTATCGGGCGCTCCACTATGGAGCGATTTGCCGCCGAAGGCGCAACGGTTGTGGGCGCCGCGCGTACACAGTCAACTCTTGACGAGGCACTTGAGTCATCACTCGCACTGGGTGGTACCGGAATGGTTTTCGCAACCGACCTTTCCAAAGAGGCCGGGTGTAAAGCTTTGATCGATGCCGCAATCGACAAATACGGTCGCATCGATGTGTTGATCAACAATGCTGGTGTCGGCTGGGAGTACGGAATCACCAATCCAGGATCGATGGCAGCCATTCATGACACAACCCAGGCATGGTGGGATGACGTATTGGCCATCAACCTCACCTCGTATTTCAACTGCACTCGATTCACACTGCAGCAAATGATGAAGCAGGAAAGCGGATCGATCGTCAATGTTGCCAGCATGGCTGGGGTCTCCGGACTTTATGACGGACACACCTATACGGCCGCAAAGGGCGCGATCGTTAACCTGACCCGCTCATTGGCCATCACCTATATCAAGAATGGCATCCGATCAAATGTTGTGTGCCCCGGGTTTATCGACACCCCAATGGTGGCAGCGGTCACGCCACTGTTCGACAACCCAGACGTTGCAAAAGCGCTCACCCCAATTGGACGCCCAGCCCAGCCTGAAGAGGTTGCAAGCGTCAATCTCTTCTTCGCATCAGATGACTCGTCGTACTGCAACGGCTCAGTTCTTCTGGTCGATGGCGGTTGCACCGCTCGCTCATTCGCCTCCTAGAAACGCATTCGTAGTTACCCCGGGAAATTAGTAACCCGGGGTAACTACCTACTTATGTAAACTACGCACTTATGTAAACTACGTACTTTTATAAAAGAAGAGGCGCCAATGAGCTCGACAGTACAAATTGATGGAGTAATAAATTTTCGTGATGTTGGGGGCGTCCCTGTTGGCTCGGATCACCACATCGCTTACGGGCGTCTTTTTCGCAGCGACACGCTTCAGTTCCTGACCCCCGAAGACATAACTACCCTCGTCGAGTCCATTGGATTGAAAACGGATGTTGACCTGCGCCTTTCGTTCGAAATCGAAGTTGAGGGCCGTGGACTGCTCGGCGAAACCGACGTGGTGTTCGCACACCTGCCGCTTCAAGTCCCATCAGCGCAGACGGCCGGATCGGCCACTCCCATCCTGCAAGGTCACGATCCCGTTGTTTCCCATTACGTGAACTACCTGAATCACTCACCTAAGTCAGTTTCCGGACTCATTCAACTGCTCGCAAAGCCGCAAAACCTTCCAGCGTTAATTCATTGTGCCGCAGGAAAAGATCGAACGGGCATCGCTGTCGCCATGACACTGGCAGCAGTGGGATGCAGCACTGAAGACATCGCGGCCGAGTACGCCTTGGGCGCACATCTGATTCCTGCGGTAATGGACCAACTTCGCACAATGGAGTCCTACGGCGAATCACTCTCGAAACTCCCACCCGAAGCAAACCTCACGCCACCGGAGTACATCGAACGATTCTTCACAGAAATCAACAATACTTACGGTGGACCGATCGACTACCTGCGCCTACACGGTGTCACTGACGCAGAGCTTGAAGCATTGTCACAGGCCCTCACGGTCCGAAATTAACCAACCGAGAACTCACAAGACATAAGGACGGGATCGGGTGATTACCCGATCCCGCCCTTATGAATGTTTCAGTGTTGTGTGTGAGTGCTTACGAGCTTGCGGTAAAACCACCATCGACGGCAAGAACCGCGCCGTTGACATAGGTTGACATGTCCGAGGCCAGGTAGAGCATCGCGTCTGCGATCTCTTCTGGTCGCCCGGTGCGTCCCATGGGGCAACCCCATGATGCCTTTGTCTCTTCAGCATTGAGGTATTCCGTGTACTCCGCGATCATTGGTGTATCGATATACCCCGGGGCCAACGTGTTACTGCGTACGTTGAACGGACCATAGGTTTTCGCCAAAGAACGGGTCAAGTTGATGATCGCACCCTTTGCCGTTGTGTAGGCGTGGGCATCATGATGTCCCACCATGCCCAAGATGCTTGCCACGTTAATAATCGAGCCACTGCCCTGTTCGATCATGAGTGGAAGAGCTCGACGACACCCATAGACAACCGAACCGAGGTTGATTCCCATAACGTGATCCCACTCATCAAGTGGTGCTTCATGAAGTGCAAGCATGCTGTTGGGGCGCACCTGGCGATAGCCGTAACCCACACCGGCATTATTAATCAGGACGTCAAGTTGACCAAACTCTGTGATGGCTGCATCAATAACGCGACCTACTTGGGCGTCGTCACTTAGGTCACCGGCGACAGCAACAACTGAACCGCCCGCAGCATTAACTTCGGCGACTGCTGCTGCAAGGGTAGATTCGGTGCGGGAACACGCAATAATGCGAGCGCCTTCTTCACTTAACTTCGCCATTGTGGCACGGCCAAGGCCGGTGCTGGCGCCCGTGAGAACAACTGTCTTACCTGCCATTAGATTTCCCATTAGTCCTACCTTTTCTCGCCAAAGCGAAGTTTCGAACGCCCGTGGACGTCAGCAATTGGTCACAGTGTGGGGGTTCACTCACAATCCGTCAAGCAATTTGATCAAACTCGTTGGGTCAATTCATCGGATGATTTGTCCGGCTGGGAGAGCGAAATCGCTCACCTGCCAATACCCGCCCGTGACCGTGATGGGTTCCAATAGGTACCACGGATCAATCTCGCTTCGAGTATTTATGCTGATTGATCCTTGGCCGGCCCACAACTTCACTGCTCCACTTGCATCACGTTGCAGAGTCTTGGGGTGTGCCACCATGATCAACTCATCAGCGGCAGGTGGACGCCCCGCCTGTGAGGGGGGAATGTATCGGTGACTGACCACGGGAAGTCCGTGTCGTTCGGCCGGGTCTGCCTGCCGCTGGGGCATGAACGTCACTGAGAAAAGTGTTGTTCCACGAGGTCGCTCAACATCAAAATGCAAAAGTTCATTCGATGGGACTCGATCACTTGACCTTCCCCAGTCCCATGTCATCGTTGCTAGTTTTTTCGGATACCCCCAAATTTCTCGCCCTGCTGCAAGGGGTGCCTCGTTGTCGGTGAAGATCAACGGGAGATACCAGTACAACGTGCCATCACTATCGCGCACCCG
>JBIIOS010000141.1:0-4579 GCA_044336805.1 Candidatus Nanopelagicales bacterium | reverse complement strand
CCGGTGAGCCAGGTGAGGTGGCCCCCTTGGAACACCCATACGAGTGCACCGAGGGTGGCCGCGAGACTGAGCACATTGAGCACAATTGCTTTGATCGGAATGAGCACGCTGCCGGTAAAGAGGAACAGGATCACCAAGGTGGCGATCGCGAGCCATAGGGCCACGATCCACACCCGATCCAACACACTGTTTGTTGCATCGGCCCACTCTGCGGCGAGGCCACCGACGAGGACTTCCTCCGCGGGGGCTTCGAGCCCGCGGATCTGGGCTACGAGTGCTTCACCCGCAGGATCAATGGGTCGCACATTGCTGACCGCTTCAATGCGGGTTGCATCCGAAGTCGACCATGTTGCAGCATTGGGATTTGGGGCAACGACCGATCCGTCAATGACAATGCTCTCGGCAGTTGTGACGCGGTCGATCTCGGGGATCAGTGAGAGTTCTTCGGCGAACGCCTGAACTTGTTCAGGTGTGCCCGGTTGGCGCAGCACAATGTCGTACGGAGACGCATCATTGCCGGGGAACTGCTCGCGTAACACCTGCCCTGCTTGCGCTGCTGGATTGTCCGCGGGGAGTGCTCGTTCGTCGACCTGGCCAAGGACTGCGCCCAGCGCGGGTGCAGCCATCACGAGTAAAAGGGCAATCGTGCCCAAGAGCACCGGCCAGGGGTAACGCATGACGAATCGCGCAATACGCGCCCAGGCACCATCATCTTTCGGTGTCAGATCACCGCGTCGAACCTTTAATCGATTCACGTTCTTGCCCAGGATTGCGAGCAGTGCAGGAATCGCAGTGAGCGCGCCAATTACGGCAAGCACGCTGACCGCAATGCCTGCGTATGCAAAGGATCTCAGGAAATACTGTGGGAAAATCAGAAGGGATGCGAGTGCAACAGCAACAGCAGCCCCCGAGACGAAGACGGTGCGCCCTGCGGTACTGACGGTTATTGCGACAGCCTCGGGAACGGAATCGCGAGCGCGCAATTCCTCTCTGAATCGATTAATGATGAGCAATGCATAGTCAATTCCGAGAGCGAGACCAAGTCCGGTGACGAGATTTAGTGAAAAGATAGAGACCTCGGTAAAGCGCGAAATGATGAACAGCACAAGAAAGCTGCCCAGGATTGTTCCTCCAGCAACGAGGAACGGGAGTCCGGCCGCGACGACCGAGCCGAAAACGAAAATCAACAGCAATGCGGTGATCGGAATGGCAATTGACTCGGCAACGGCCAAGTCTCGCGAGATCTGTTGTGTGAAGGCGTTGCCAATAACCTCGCCACCGAACGCATAGACAATTAACTCGCCTTGCTCGCCGGTGAAGTTGTCGACGATTTCTGTTGTCAAGGTTTCGGCATCGACATCGCCGGCAAAGACGAGAGCCTGCGCGGTATTCCCGTTAGCTCCCAGAAATGATTCAGCACCTCCAGTCGACCAATAAGAAATAACTTGATCAACACCGTCGACAGCAGCGATTTCATCGAGAAGCGCCACTGCTGTGGCGGAACTCTGATCTGGGCTCGAAGGGGTTTCGATTGCCAAGATAATGAGCGGATCCTCGGTGCCAAATTCGTCGGCCAGAATTGCTGCTGCCCGCGATGAATCACTGGCAGGATCGTTGAATCCCTCTGACTCCATCGCGGCAAACACACGGATACCAAAGACGCCAACGACCACCACCAGCACCAAATAGCTGACCAACACCGGCCAGCGATGGCGCGCGACCCAAGCGCCGAGACGATGGAAGAGTCCCTGCTTCTCGACAGGGTGCGATCTCATAACGGTGTTCATATCCGCATCCTGGCAGGAAATATGAACGTTGTCAACATCCAAGCGAGTCCACGTGCGAATGAGTTGCGAATGTGTCCTACGAGAGGATGTCTTTGCGCTCGAATCGAAGAATTGCAATCCCGACGAGCACCGCAAACACCCCTACGTTGTAGGCAAGACCGATGGCCATCTGATCCCACACAACGACTGGACCGAGGGCATCGGCCCACGCGCCGGCATAGTTCGTGGGCAAGAGTTGGCGGAGGGAGCCCAGAGCATCGATCGCATCGAGAATGCCGGCAACAACCACGATCACGACAGCTGCTCCGACGGCCCCCAGAGGGATGTCAGTGGAAACGCTGGCGAGGAAGGCGATTCCAGCAGGTACGAGAAGTGTCACCGCGATATAGCCCGTGATGATGGCAAGTCGCACAGTGGACTCGCCGGCTCCAAGCGTGCCACTAAGTGGGCTCGCCAGTGTGCCGCCACCAAAGGCGAGAAACCCCAACAGGAATGAGGCGACTACCAATGCAAGAAGAACAGCGACGGTTAACAAAAGGCCGACAACCATCTTGACAAGTAGAAACCTGCGCCGCGGAACGGGCGCCTCGAGTAGGTAGCGCATGGTTCCCCATGAAGCCTCGCTCGCAACAGTGTCCCCCAGGAACATCGCCGTAAGTATCACGAGCAAAAAGGCCGAGGAGAAGAAAAGGCCGCTTAGTGCGAAGTTCCAGGGGCCAGATGCCATGAGACCGAAGACATCAAAGTCACCATCTGCGAGTCCCCCGCTGCCGGATGAGGGTCCGAACAATACGGCGAGCACGACAACTATCGGCAGCGCAATCACGAGACCGAAAGCCACGGCCGTGCGACGCCGCCGCACCTGGCGGATCAACTCAACGCGAATACTTAGTGTCCGCTGCGGGGAGTAGACCTCCATCAGCGTTCCTCCTCCGTGAGCGGCCCAGCGTTTACCAGGTGATCGGATCCGACCAGATCCATGAAAACGTCCTCAAGTTGCTGACCACTTCGGCCCGCAAGTAACTGTTCAACAGTGCCCGTTGCCACCACCGTTCCCCGATGCATGACCACGACATCCGAGCATGTTTGCTCGACCTCACCAAGAAGGTGCGATGAAAGAATCACCGTGCGTCCATCCTGTGCATATTCACGCAGGACCTGACGCATCTCGCGGATCTGCGGCGGATCTAATCCATTGGTGGGTTCGTCTAGAAGCAAGATGTCAGGCATACCGAGCATCGCCTGTGCGATTCCCAATCGCTGCTTCATGCCTTGGCTGTAGGTACGCACCTTGCGATCGATTGATGGTCCGAGACCGGCAATTTCGAGAACATCGTCGAAGTACGCCTCCCCCAAGCGGCCGCTTGCACGCCAGTAGAGATCAAGATTTTGGCGCCCAGATAGGTGCGGCAGAAAACCGGGTCCCTCGACAAACGCGCCGATTCGCGACAACACCGCGGCACCCGGCGTGACTCGCTCACCGAACACAAACACGCTGCCCTCGGTTGGGCGAATCAGCCCCATAGCCATCCGCATCGTGGTTGTTTTTCCAGCACCATTGGGACCAAGGAGGCCGAGTACCACGCCACGTGGCACTACAAAGTCCACGCCTGCAACAGCGCGTACGCTCTTTCCGAATTGTTTGGTCAATCCTTCAATGACAAGCGGGCTAGCCTCGAGGCCCGACCGCACCATGTCTCCACTGGTGCGGGGTCGGAGGATCCACAGTGCACTAACGACAACAATGCAAATACCTAAAGCAACAAGTGGCCACACCCACGAAGGAATTCCCTGCGTGCTACCCGACATATCCACTTGAGGAATCACGAGGGTCGAGTCGGCCAGCGCAACCGAGTAAACCGCAGGTTCCACTGGCAACCGGAAGGCCTGATCGGTGGTGTTCACAGTGACGATCAGTCGATCCCCTGCAGCCACATCAGCGACAATTCCAGGTAATTCAATGTCGATGCGTTCGGGTGTGGGCCCCAATTCGACGTTCACTGGTGAGACGAGACCATTCGGCAGGAGGAAAGCGCCTGCTCCCGTCTGGATTCGCAGACCGACAAACAAAGTGGCGAGCTTGGGAACTTCGCTGGACACCTGCAGACTCACACGGGACGAACCAATGATCCGTATTGGTCCGACTAGCGGTTCAGAAAAAAACTGCGCACTTTGGTTCGGTGCGACCCGTGTATCGAGGAGCGACAACACGCCGCCGAGAGAACCCACTCCTGGCAGGGAACTCACGGCAGCGGGTACGCCTCCCGCTGGAGCAAGAATCCGCTGTAGTGGCCCCGCCATGGGAATAGTGAGTTCAGAGTTTCCGGCAAGACCCGGATAGCTGGGACTGGATAGGACGTTGATGGTTGCTGATTCACGATCATCGAGCGCCGAACTCTCCACAAGTGAGGCCTCAAAATCCAGAGGCACAGAAGGTCCGTTGTTCAAATACTTTTGAAACCAGGACTGAGTTAAGGCTGTAAGCCGCTCTGATTCATTCGCTCCACCGTCGTGTCCCTGCGCATGCCATATAACTTTGACAGGTGTTTCCGAGTTAGTTGCGCGAATCTGTTCAGCATTCGCGTTAACCTGCTGGAGTGGAAACAGAGAGTCCGCTTGTCCGCCACCAAGCAAGGTTGGCACAGTGATTCGATTCGTAATGCTCGCCGGCGAAGACTGGCGCATGAGGTCACGCAATTCGTCTGACACTTTTCCATTTGTCGCTGCGTAGGTGTAGGCCGCGCACCATTCCGGTGAGAACCTGCCGCAGATATCTGCTTGGCCCGGTGGGG
>JBIIOS010000023.1:0-17925 GCA_044336805.1 Candidatus Nanopelagicales bacterium | reverse complement strand
TGGAGTAGGTCGGTTATTGCGCATGCGCCGGAATCTGCGCACTACTCCCGTTAGAGTCATCGATATTCTTTTTGCTTTCCAAAAAACACGCAAATCAGGTCGCGTTTCAAAAACTATTTGATCCGCGCAGCCAAGTGATGCCAACCTACTTATCGACATTTCCAGAAGATCTTCACCAGTCTGAATGTGCAGGTCTGAGCGATTCACACCCAGTGCGCAGGTTATTTGAATCTGAACTGATCCATGTTCACCAGGCTTAATCCCACGTTCTTGAACAAGTTCTGCGCTACTCGAGTCAAGATTTACCAGGAAGCTCCTGTGCGGCGCGCTGGCCTGAACCGGAATTGCACGAAAGGAGATAAGCGCCCCGGATTTGCTTTCACGCAAGATCACTTGTGCGGCCGTGTCAACTGGTAGATCACCCGCAAAATCAACACAGGAGATCAACCACTGACCAGGGTCTTGACCCTTTTCCATTGTCGCGAAGTAACGTCTTTGGTCAAATGGGATCAAGCTGAGGTGCAACTCGGTGACGTCTAGCCACCAAGATGCCGGGCGTCCCAAAATTTCCGTGTCCTCACGCGACCACAGGTCACCTTCCCCCTCGACCAATACGGTATTAATGAATCCACCGCCTTTTTCCCAATACAGCGCCTTACGCATTTGCTCTTGGTCACCCAAAAGCAGGTAATAGGTAGCCACCCGCAAACCAGGCCGCAGGCATTCAAAGTCTTCAATTGGGATAGAACGGATGTACTCAGACAGAACCTGAATTATCTCAGTTGACTGAACTTGTGTGAGTTCAAAGAGAGTTGCGAGATATAGGGAAAGCTCGTGTTGGAGAAACTTCTGGTTTTTATAATGAGCCAAAACCTGATTGGACTCAAGTTCGCGATCCATTAACTCATTGATTGCGATGCGATCTCGCACATTGCGCAATTCACTTCTGGATTGGGTAATTGAACCCACCTGCGCAGCTCGTTCCACATTCCAGTTGTAAACAACGTCGGCGATTACGCCGATACGTGATGCTGCGAGGTAACACTTGAGGGTGAACAGTTGGTCTTCAAAAAGCAATCCACTGGGGAAATCAATTCCGTTGGCAAGCAAAAATTCGGTGTGGTAAATCTTGTTCACCGAGATGGTGTCAAACAATAACCCCGGTTGTTCATTGAGGCCCTTAAAAACCTCCGGTTGCACGTGCAATTCTGGTCGCCAAATTTTCTTCTCGCCCGTACCACTGATAACACGCCTGGCTGCGCCCACCACTAAATCAGTCTTCATTTCATTAATCGCCATGTACAAGTTACGAACTGCGTGCCGGTCGTACGTGTCATCTGAGTCACAGAACATGACAAAGGGTGCAGTCGCCAACTGCATACCGCGATTACGCGGGGCGCTGCACCCACCTGAGTTTTGAGCAAGGACTTCAATTCGAATCCGAGGATCGAGTTCTGCGGCAGCACGCAGAATCTCAACAGAGTCATCTGTTGAGCAGTCATCGACCGCAATAATTTCAATATCGCGAAATGATTGGGTGGTGAGCGACTCTAATGCGGCAGGCAAGCGCTTCGAGTCGTTGAATCCAATCAAGATGATTGAAACCTGCGGGCTATTCATGGCGCGCTGATTCCGCTGCTGCAATTAGCGTTCGAGCACGTGCTCGAAAATCATGTTCGGTTCGAATCCGTTGTGCGTCAACTGAACCGCCGGGGAAATAGACGTCCGGATTACGGTAAATCTCAGCCAACTCTTCCTGCTCACGGTAGGTCACAACGCTGGAACCAAAAACATCACTGATGCCCAATGCCGGATCACTCACCACGCGGGCACCTGCGGCAACCGAGTCAAATAGTCGATTTGAAAGAAACCCAAGTTCGGCCATTTCCCGGTGATGATCATTGAGCACAATCGCACTGTGTGCATAGGCCTTGGGTAACTCGCCATTGGGCAGGAACTCACCCGCTATTTGATCGGGGGTCAGGAATTCCTCCCAGCCAACTCCATAAACTTCCAATGGAATTCCAGCAGCGAGCGCATCGCGCACAACGGGACGAAACTCACCACGGGTTGATCCAACAAAAAGCACGCCCGATTTTTGCGTTGATGTCTTTGGTGTAAATCGGTTCGCATTGGTGGCCTGCAAAAGCGGGGTGAATTCACCAATTTCCAGGTCAGGCCTCCAATGATTACTTGCGGCAAATGCTCGCGAATACTGGGCGGCCTCACCGGGCTCAACGAGTTCAGGGTGCGAGATCACCCACAGCATCCAGGTTGCAGTGGTATTGGAAGGAACAACCCGTCGCAGCCCACGCAACACCAGAACAACGTCATCACTATCGCGCTTCTCGCTATTGGCACCAGCGCGGGAAACCACTTTTGCCTCCACTCCCTCGGCAATAAGGGCTTCGGCTAGGTCTGTGGCAAACCAGTAATCCCCCCACTGCTTTCCCGCTTCCCCTTTTGGCGCTGAAGTGACTATGGACCACTGGGGTTTGCGCGTGAAAAGTTTCATGACTTAGCCCGCCCAAAGAGAAACCCAAGCCCCCATGAAATATGCATTACGGGAAACACGATGGGTAATAAAAGTCTGCTCGTACCAGCCCTGGAAATCACGCTTGCCCCAACTACTCCCAGTAAATACGCAACGAGTGGGATCAAGCCAATCCATACCAATAATCTCAATGATACAAGCCCACCAATAACTATTAGTAATAATCCGAGCAAGAGCCCGATAACAAGCACGGGGGCTGCCAGGTAGCGCAATGAAATCGTTTCGCGGTAGCGACGAGCAACTTCCCGGCGCCAGGTTCCGTACCCAAAATATTGCTGCGCAAGTTCACGAAGACTCGAGCGAGGGCGGTAGGTAACCACCATCTCGGGAGTAAACCAAACTTTGCCACCGGTTTCACGGATTCGGTGATTCAGCTCCCAGTCTTGCGCCCGCACCATTGATTCGTCGTATCCGCCAACGCGTTCCAAGGCAGTTCGACGAAAGCAGCCCAAATACACGGTGAGTGCTTCACCCTCGACGCCACCGACATGAAATGCCGCCCCGCCAACACCAAATTTTGACGTCATAGCAGCGGCGATTGCCTTTTGCATCGGTGTCAGTCCACTTGCCGCCATGACACCTCCGACGTTGTCGGCACCGGTCCGATTCAGAGTCTCCACGCCGATGCGGATGTAATCGGAAGGAATAAGTGCATGACCGTCAACCCGAACAACTACTTCAGAAGTTGTCGCCCCGATTGCCGCGTTGAGCGCTGAAGGAGTTTTTCCGCTGGGATTAGCGACCACTCGCACTTTCGGGTGACGGTCCGCTAGTTCGGCAGCAATCACTTCGGTTCGATCCCGTGATGGGGCAACCGCAAGAGCAATCACCATGTCACCTTGATAGTCCTGAGCCAATAAGCGCTGGATCGCGGACTCGAGGTGTTCTTCTTCATTGAGCACGGGCATCACGATTGCAACACTTGGGAGAGGATTCATTGATCTAGGGCTCCTGGTCCAGATCTGCGTATCCGCGCAAAATATTGCTGTCGACTCCGCTTACTTCACCTGAGATATCTTTTCGAAAATGTGCGTCAGAAACGAGTGACGTATTGACCGCGTTGGAATCCTGAGCGTGTCGGACATAGATATAACCCTGCCCGTGGGTTCGGTAGATCAATCCCCCGTATTCGGTGACACGCTCGATTAAAGCTAGGTCAACTGATTTAGGTACGGGCCGCCACCCGCCCACTTCGCGAAGGTCGGCTTGAGAAATCAACATGGTTCCACCGGCGACAAACTTCGCGTACTTTTCAGCAGCATACGTAGGTCGAAACACCGTGACGTCTTCTCCGGCAAGATAAATGTTGTCGAGCGCTTTGCCCACAAGTTGTGCCCCTGAGAACATGCGAGCCGTGACCAAATCCCAGACATGTTCTGGACCATAGAAATCGTCATCGTCTATTTTCGTAATGAGTTCACCGCTGGCAAGGGAACTCGCCACCGTCAACACCTCACCCAAGTTGAGGGTGTCGGGTTCACCGTGAGTCAGAGCGGGAAAGGGCAAATCCGAGAGTTGCGCTTCGATCTTGGCGTCGAGTTCGAATCCGTGGGTGAGGAGAATAAGTTCGAGATTCGGGTACGTTTGCCGGGAGACGGACTCAATCACTTCGCGCAAATGATTTTCTCGATTCGTTACCAGCACCATGGAAACACTGGGCCAACCAAAAATCTTGGGGTGCGGCGAATATTTACGTAAGGCATTATTTCTCCGGGCAATCGATCTGAATTCTATTTCCCGAGGATCAGCCGTTGAACCATCAAGATTGACGCCACAGGCTTGTAATTGGATTTTTTGGGTGAGCGTAAGACCCGTTGTTTCCGTTAATCCGGTGACCCCGCGAAGTCGGTGAACGGTGGCGGAATCAAGTGAATCAGGAAGTAAAAGAGTTGAAGCTGGGACCACATTGGCTTGCGCAAGTGAGCGACGACCAATTGGGCGGTGCACGAGTGGGTTCACCACAAACTCGGTGTCCGGGGCCGTCAACCAGGTGTTCTCCTGTGTAACGGTCAGATCAGTAGAACGAAGGTGAGGATTTTCACTGGAATTTGCGCTCGTTAAATATCGAAGTGTTTCTGCGAGGTTTCCGCTACGCGGAAGTGCTTTCGGTTCCCAACTGACTTTAGGGGTGAAAACCCCACCCGGCGTTGGAGTGCACGCACGCAGTAGGCCTGACAACATGATTGCCAGCGAAAGTTCGGTAGCAACACTTGCGTCGGCTTCAAAACCGGAATCGGTCCATCGCGCAGAAAATTGCGACAATGCAAGTTCAGGTTTTCCCAGCCAACCCGAACGCGGCGCCGTTGCTTGATCAATAACCAGATTGACCGACATGGCAACTTCCCCCGTGCCAGCAACTTCTGCTATCAACTCACGCAATGAATCACGGTTGTAAACCCGGATCGTGAAGTTCCCAGCACGACCTTTGCGCACTTTGGGAGCCGCCACGCGATTTGAGCCCTTCACGGTCAGCACTTTAGAGGGTCAGACCCGCCCAGCGGGGCTAGCGGTGAGAATCGACCGCCCATTCACACTAATCTTGCCCAATGAACTCGCCGACCAAGCAGACTGTTCAAACTCTGCGACTCTCCGTGATTGGCACCGGCTACCTCGGAGCAACCCACGCAGCCTGCATGGCCGAATTGGGATTTGAGGTTATTGGACTCGATGTTGTCCCTGAGAAGGTCGACCTGCTTAATTCCGGCAAAGTTCCTTTCTACGAACCCGAACTCGAAGAGGTTCTCCAGCGCAATATCGCAGCGGGGCGGGTGAAGTTCACCACCTCATTTGCCGAAGTCGCCGACTTCGCTGACATTCACTTCATCTGCGTGGGAACCCCGCAACAATCTGGGTCTTACGCCGCCGATGTATCACAAGTTTTTGGTGCCGTTGAATCACTCGCCCCGCATCTGTCTCCAGGCGATCTCGTTGTTGGCAAGTCGACCGTCCCCGTAGGTACGGCCGAGAAAATAGCCGAAATATTAAAAATTTCAGCACCCGGAGTTGAGGTTGTGTGGAACCCCGAGTTCCTTCGCGAAGGTTTTGCAGTACAAGACACTTTAGAACCGGATCGCTTGGTCGTGGGGGTTACCTCTCCCGGAGCCGAGGCACGAATGCGCGCGGTGTACGCCCCAATGATCGAGAAAGGGATTCCTTTTCTCGTCACCGACTTTCCCACCGCTGAGTTGGTCAAAGTCGCGGCTAATTCATTTTTGGCCACCAAGATTTCATTTATTAATGCGATGGCAGAGGTGTGTGAATCAGCCGGAGCTGATGTTGTGCAATTAGCGGAGGCAATCGGTTACGACACTCGAATTGGCAACAAATTCCTGGGAGCCGGTCTCGGCTTTGGAGGTGGGTGCCTTCCCAAAGATATTCGGGCCTTCATGGCGCGGGCCGGAGAACTCGGCGCGGAAGAAGCTCTCACATTCTTGCGCGAAGTGGACCAGATCAACCTGCGTCGTCGCAGTCACACGGTTGACCTGGCCCGCAAGGAACTTGGTGGTGAACTTCGCGGTAAAACTATTTGCATGTTTGGCGCAACGTTTAAGCCGGATAGCGACGACGTTCGCGACTCACCAGCACTTGATGTTGCAGTCGCACTTGCCAACGCTGGCGCAACGGTTGTCGTGCACGACCCCAAGGGGACGGTTAATGCTGAACGCGTTTACCCAACGTTGACCTATTCGACTGATGCAATGAAGGCTGCTGCCGATGCGGATCTGATTATTCACGCAACAGAATGGATGCAGTACCGAGAAATTGATCCAGCGGAACTTGCGAAAGTTGTTTCCCAAAAAAATATTATCGATGCCCGTAACAAACTAGACGTTACAGCTTGGCGTGCGGCCGGCTGGAATATCCGGGCACTGGGTCGACCTACCGCATAACCGTTTACATGGAGATTCCCGCGATTCTTGAAAACACCCATCTGTGGTTTGTTGTTGGCCTTGGAAACAATCCTGATCGGGCTGCATTTGGAGTTGCGAAATTTCTCCAAGATCGAGGCAAACACATTATCCCGATTTACCCGCGCGCCGAGATAGTTCACGGTGAACAAGGTTTCGCCACTATTTCGCAGGCAAGTGAAGTGTGGGGTCCCCCCGATGTTGTCGACCTCTTTGTGAATAGCTCCCGGGCCGGGCAGTTAAGTGACCAAGGGGTTCAAGCGGGTGCAAAAGTGATCTGGATGCAACTTGGCGTCACCGACGAGATGGCCGCTGAACGGGCCCGCGCTGCTGGACTCACCGTCGTGATGAATAAATGCCCAGCGATCGAATGGCAAAAAAGTTTCCCTCGTTAATTGAGCTAGATCAGCTTGCTTTGCTTGGCCCCGGCTTCGACATTGAGTTCACGGGCGTAGCTCTCAAGTTTTTGGGCGATTTCAACGTTTGTAATTCCCAGCATTCGAGCCGCAAGAAGCCCCGCGTTTTTAGCATTGTCAATTGCCACGGTTGCCACGGGTATTCCTGCTGGCATCTGGACAATTGACAGCAATGCGTCCATGCCATCAAGTTTGGTTGCAGAAACAGGAACACCGATCACGGGAAGTGTTGTCAAGGAAGCGATCATTCCGGGTAGGTGTGCAGCACCACCTGCTCCAGCAATTATTACGTCAAAGCCATTCTCGCGTGCACTTTGAGCAAATGCGGTCATTTCCAGTGGCATCCGGTGGGCTGAAAGAACGAAGGGCTTGTTACTAATTCCCAATTCGCTAAGAACTTGCGTGGCAGCACACATGACGGGCCAATCAGAATCACTGCCCATGCAGACCGCAACTTGAATCTTTTCGCTACTCATTTATTTCTCCCATGAAATAGGAAACCGCGTGTTCCACTCGATTGCACAAGTCTGTCAGGTCAGATCCGCAAGCGGTCACGTGTCCCACTTTGCGGCCAGGTTTCACGACTTTTCCGTACAGATGCGTGTGGAGTTCCTGATCACGAGCGAAAACATGGCGGTAGGCACTGTAAAGGTTAGGAACATCGCCGCCCAAGATATTTCCCATCACTGACCAGGTTGCGGTCGCGCGCGGCGAGCCAAGAGGTAAGTCAAGAATTGCACGTAAATGATTCTCAAACTGGCTTGTTGTTGCACCCTCAATAGTCCAATGGCCAGAGTTGTGCGCACGCATGGCGAGTTCGTTAACCAGCACCCCGTCACCGGTGTCAAACAATTCAACAGCGAGCATTCCAACAACATTAAGTTCTCTCGCAATTCTCAAAGCAATTTCTTGAGCTGCGACTGCGACCTTCGGGTCTAGATCGGGGGCAGGGGCAATCACTTCAGCACAGATTCCATTGCGCTGGGTTGTCTGCACTACCGGGTATGCGACGCACTGATCACTAGGTGAGCGAGCCACTTGGGCTGCCAACTCTCGCGTGAAATTCACTTTTTCCTCGGCCAGCCAATGGGATCCTTGTGGGAGTTCGTTTTCAAAAACACCCGTGATGTCTGACTCGCTATTGACGAACCACACACCTTTGCCGTCGTACCCTCCACGCGAAGTTTTCAAGATGAATGGATAGCCAACTTCCCGCGCAAAAATTTTTGCATCGGATTCGGAATCAACCTGTGACCATCGCGGGCACGGAATCCCTAGATCGGTGAGCGCCCGACGCATTGCAAGTTTGTCTTGGGCGTAGATGACCGCCTCTGGACTCGGGTACACCGGTTTACCACAATTTTTCAGCACTTCCATGACGGCTGGGGTCAACAGTTCATGATCAAATGTCACCACATCACAGGACTGGGCAAATGCGAGCACCGTTTGAGGGTCATCTTTCGAACCAATGGTGGTTTGTGCCAGTACCAGTGCTGCTGGCTCTTCGGAGTTATTTGCTAATACATTAAAGCGGATTCCCAATGCCGTAGCCGGGGCGACACTCATTTGAGCCAACTGACCGGCACCGATCATTCCCACCGTTGGGCCAAGCTCATGCCCGCCACTTTCCTTCACGGGAGAAACTTAGTACTTGCGGGCTGCCAGCGCGTTGCATAGTTAGACTCCGCGAATGCATGGTTCCAGCAGTGACGTGAAGTCCATGCAATCGTGGATGGCCGGAATATGGCGTGAACTCGCCAAATTTGGGATTGTTGGACTAGCCGCCCTTGTCATTGACATTGGATTGTTCAATGTGTTGCGCTTCGCTGGTGGAGAAGGCCCAATGTTTGACCGACCCATCTCTTCAAAAATAATTAGCGTGGCGGTGGCCACAACATTCGCCTACTTCGGAAACAGGTATTGGACTTTCCGTCAGCGGGGTCGCTCCAATATGGGACGTGAATACCTGATGTTCTTCGGGTTAAATGCGGTTGCACTGCTGATCGCAATCAGCTGCCTGTGGTTGAGCCACTACGTCATGGGTTGGGACAGTGCACTCGCTGACAACATCAGCGCCAACGTTGTTGGCCTTGGTTTAGGCACCACGTTTAGATTCTGGTCCTATCGCAAATTTGTTTTCCCGGCTATCCCTGATGACGCCGAGCACCAGGGCGAACGCGAGCTTGCCGAACGTGATGCAATCACGCCAATCTGATTTTCCTACTCGGGAGACGAGCCATGCCCGCGGCGGCGGGAATCGTCGAGTTCATGGAGTTCGTAAACCTTTCGTTGAATGTCTTCAACGTTGGGGACATCGTTAATTATGAGGTCACCGTCATCACTTGCCGACTCAACTTCTAACGTTCCATAGTTTAAAACTCGACCCAAGATACTGACTTCAAAAGAAACGTTATTGACCTTAGACAGTGGCATGTCCCTTCCCTGCTTGGTCAACAAACCGCGGCGCACAATAATTCGACGGTTAGTAAATACGTACTGTGTTGTGAGCCAAGTCAAGAAAGGGAGGGCCACCTGCCACGTCAAAATAACTACGCCAACTGCAACAACGATCCATCGAAATACTGTGTTGTCAAAAGTGAAGAATGCCCAGGTTGCAATGAACACCTCAATGACCAATACAAACGCCGGCCAAATTAAGGCGCGCCAATGCGGCTTGAGTTCAAATGCGATGCTTTCGCCGGGGGCTAGGAGTTTTTCGGGGTACATGGCTTAATTGTGGCATGGACTACGTCTGCTGCCAGGACAATCTCGCGTCTATCCCCCGAACGAGCCACTTCTAGGTGCCCGAATTCATCAAGTCCTAGACCCTGTGCGTCAAAAGGTGCTTCATTGGGCCGGGTTATTTGTAGGTTCGCTCCAATGCTGGAGCACACGCTGTGATACCGAACCGACGGCTCTGAAGTGTCCCAACCAGCATTTCGCCATGCCTCAACTTGGGCATGAAGTGAATGAACAATTTCAGCCAATACTTTCGTGATTTCTGGCGCATTCCCACACAAATCAGTAAGTGCTACCGAGTTCGGGAAGTGCGCACGCGTGACATTGATCCCGATCCCGACAACCCATTGACCAGGTGCTCCGGCGGACTCGATCAGCATCCCACCAAGTTTGGCGCCATTGCCCATCACGTCGTTGGGCCACTTGAGTTCAACCGTGGCGCCCAACCGCGTACACGCATCGAAAACGGCGAGTCCGGCGACTAGGGGTAACCACGTGGGCGTTTCACACCCTGTGATGTCAACGAGTACCGAGCACCATAATCCGCTGCCAGGTTCACTCTGCCAATTGCGATCAAGGCGCCCTCGTCCGGCGATTTGCTCTGATGCAACGACCACTGTCCATGGAGAAAGTGGACCACCTGCGCATCGGCGGATTAATTCACTGTT
This sequence comes from Candidatus Nanopelagicales bacterium, assembly GCA_044336805.1. Taxonomy (GTDB): domain Bacteria; phylum Actinomycetota; class Actinomycetes; order S36-B12; family S36-B12; genus UBA4592. The sequence continues at coordinate 7,640 of JBIIOS010000023.1, read as the reverse complement.
AGTTGAGTCGACGGTTTTGAGCGATATGACTTCCGGACTCATTGGGATCAAGGTCACAAAATCACTTGGGTCATCCTGTTCGGCGAATTCATCCACGCCGATAAGGTACGCATGTAGACCTTTAGATCGATGCAAGCCCCACCCAGGAGGATTCATGAGCGCCGAGATCACCCCCGATATTCACACAACCGCGGGTAGAGCCGACGTATTGCGTTCTCGCCGCACTGAAGCTGCCGGTAAACGCCAAGACGCTGTTGACAAGCAGCACGCCCGAGGCAAGATGACCGCGATGGAGCGGATTGAGGCTTTCCTTGACCCCGATTCATTTCAAGCAATTGACGGTCTGAACCGGCACCGCTCGCACAACTTCGGTCTGGAAAACACGCGCCCCTACGGCGATGGAGTAATTACCGGATACGGAACGGTCGATGGCCGCCAAGTATGCGTTTTTGCTCAAGATTTCACGGTGTTCGGCGGATCTCTGGGTGAAGTATTCGGTGAAAAAATTGTGAAGATCATGGATCTGGCGCTTAAGACCGGTTGCCCGATGATCGGACTGAACGACTCCGGTGGTGCGCGGATTCAAGAGGGAGTCGTTTCACTCGCGCTTTATGGCGAAATTTTTTATCGCAACGTAATGGCATCCGGTGTGATCCCACAAATTTCACTCATCATGGGTCCATGTGCTGGTGGCGCTGTCTACTCCCCAGCGATCACCGACTTTATTGTGATGGTGGACCAGACCTCCCACATGTTTATTACCGGACCCGATGTCATCAAGACCGTAACCGGTGAAGATGTTGCCTTCGAGGACCTCGGTGGTGCACACACCCACAACTCCAAGAGTGGCGTTGCCCACTACATGGCAACCGATGAAACCGATGCACTCGATTACGTGCGGGCTTTGCTGTCCTATCTTCCCAGCAATAACTTGAGTGAGCCCGTCGTTATTCCCACCAAGGTATCCATGGAGTTCACCGAAGAGGATTACGCACTTGACTCAATAATTCCCGACTCACCGAATCAGCCCTATGACATGCATAAAGTGTTGTCTTGTGTCCTCGACGATGGTGATTTCCTCGAAACCCAGCCACTTTTCGCTCCCAATATTTTGTGCGGGTTTGGCCGAGTGGAAGGCCACCCTGTTGGCATTGTCGCCAACCAGCCCATGCAGTTCGCGGGAACACTCAATATTGAGGCTTCCGAAAAAGCTGCCCGTTTCGTCCGCACCTGCGATGCATTCAATATTCCCGTCATCACTTTTGTCGACGTCCCCGGATTCCTACCAGGCACCGACCAAGAGTGGGACGGAATTATTCGTCGTGGAGCAAAACTGATTTACGCCTACGCTGAAGCGACTGTGCCCAAGCTCACGGTTGTCACCCGCAAGGCCTACGGCGGCGCTTACGTGGTCATGGGTTCAAAGCACCTGCGTGCAGACCTCAACTTGGCTTGGCCTACCGGTGAAATTGCGGTCATGGGCGCTCAGGGTGCCGTCAATATCTTGTACCGCAAGGAACTCGCTAACGCTGCTGATCCTGTTGCCGAGCGCGCAGCTCGCATCGAGGAGTACACCGAGAAGTTCGCTAACCCTTACGTAGCGGCGGAGCGGGGCTACATGGACCGTGTGATTTTCCCGCATGAAACCCGTTTGCAACTCACCCGTGCATTGCGGGCACTGCGTACCAAGCGCGCATCATTGCCACCCAAAAAGCACGGAAATATCCCGCTGTGACCGCCCCGCACCTTCAGGTAATCCGAGGGGACGCGAGCCCCGAAGACATCGCAACCCTTCTGGCAGTGTTTTCTGCACTACAAGGCAATGCGCAAACACAAGAGCCCGCTGTGATCAACGCATGGAGTGACCGGGCTGCCACCCTGCGCGCTTTCCCCACGCCTGGACCCGGAGCTTGGCGCGCATCGGGTCTGGCCCAATAAGGGAAAGAATGCAACTCATTTTGGCTTCAGCGTCACCTGCACGGCTCGCAACCTTGACCAACGCTGGCATTAATCCGATTGTGCGGGTGAGTCACGTCGACGAAGAGGCCCTTGAACTCAGCATGGCAACCGCGACCCCGAGTGAGATTGCGCAGGCACTCGCTCAAGCTAAATGTGAAAAAGTCACTCAGGAACTTGCGGACAGTAATGAATTAACGCCCAACACGATCGTAATTGGTTGTGATTCCGTCTTCGAACTCAACGGGAAGCCCTACGGCAAGCCACAAAACGCCGCTGAGGCAAAATCCCGTTGGCAAGAGATGATGAACACGACCGGCATTTTGCATACCGGTCACTACGTGACTTTCACAAACGAACACGGGGATCGAAGTACCGCGGAGGCAACCGCGAGCACCCAAGTTCACCTGGGTGAACTCACAGAAGCCGAAATGGAAGCGTACCTCCGTAGTGGCGAACCCTTTGCCGTTGCTGGTGGATTCACCCTCGACGGTCTTGGCGGGGCCTTCGTGCAAGGGGTGACCGGGGATCCCTCAAATGTTGTTGGAATCTCACTTCCTACCGTCCGCAACCTGTTAAACCAGCTTGGAATCACGTGGACAGACCTGTGGAATCAAGCCCGATAAGATCACCCAATAACCGAAGGGAAGTTACGTGAAAAGAGTCTTGATCGCCAACCGTGGTGAAATTGCAGTTCGAGTAATTCGTGCTTGCAAGGACGAAGGAATTGAGTCCGTTGCGGTTTACGCCGATCCTGACCGTGATGCCTTGCACGTGAGGCTCGCCGATCACGCATTCGCATTGGGTGGTTCAACCGCTGCCGAGTCATATCTTGACATTGCCAAGGTGATTAACGCCGCGAAAGAATCTGGCGCTGACTCTGTTCACCCCGGCTATGGTTTCCTTTCGGAAAATGCCGATTTTGCCCAAGCCGTCATCGACGCGGGTCTTATTTGGATTGGTCCTCCCCCTTCAGCGATTCGCTCACTCGGCGACAAGGTGAGCGCCCGTCATATTGCCCAACGTGCAGGGGCTCCCCAGGTACCTGGAACCCCCGATCCGGTCAAGGACTCGAGTGAAGTCGTTGCTTTCGCGAAAGAGTTTGGTCTTCCCGTTGCAATTAAAGCGGCATTCGGTGGTGGCGGACGTGGACTTAAAGTTGCCCGCAATCTCGAAGAAATCCCAGAGTTGTACGACTCAGCGGTACGTGAAGCGGTAGCCGCATTTGGTCGCGGCGAATGCTTCGTCGAACGTTACCTTGACAATCCACGTCACGTAGAAACCCAAGTACTCGCTGACCGGGAAGGCAATGTCGTTGTCGTATCAACCCGTGACTGCTCACTACAACGCCGTCACCAGAAATTGGTTGAAGAAGCACCAGCACCTTTCCTCACTCAAGGTCAATTAGATGCGCTGTACGCCTCGTCAAAAGCAATCATCAAAGAAGCCGGGTACTACAACGCTGGTACTTGCGAGTTCCTGATCGGCACTGACGGCACCATCTCATTCCTTGAAGTGAACACTCGCCTTCAGGTTGAACACCCCGTCAGTGAAGAAGTCGCCGGAATTGACCTTGTTCGCGAGCAATTCCGCATTGCCCGTGGTGGGACAATTGACTACCCAGACCCCGTTCTGCGCGGTCACAGCATTGAGTTCCGGATTAACGGTGAAGATCCAGGCCGTGGTTTTCTTCCCGCACCCGGCAAACTTGCACTCTGGGAACTTCCCAGTGGCCCAGGCGTCCGCGTTGACACGGGGTTTGAAGCGGGAGACGTCATCGGTGGTAACTTCGATTCACTTCTCGCCAAATTGATCGTCACGGGCAAAGACCGCCAAGAAGCTCTCCAACGTTCACGACGCGCCCTCGCTGAATTCAAAGTGGACGGAATCGCAACGGCACTGACCTTCCACCGCGTGGTAGTGGAGGATCCAGCTTTCGCCCCGACTGACCCCGAAGCACCTTTTACCGTTCACACACGTTGGATTGAAACAGAGTTCAACAACGAGATCCCGGCCTATTCAGGTGATGCCCAAGAACTCGAAGACAGTGCTCCCCGTCAATCGGTGGTCGTTGAAGTCAATGGCAAACGCCTTGAAGTCAGCCTCCCCAATGGTTTTGGAACCCAATCCAGTGAGGCAACACCCACCGCTAAAAAGCGCGAGCGCAAAAAGGCAGGTGCTAATACTTCTGGTGATTCACTCGTTGCACCCATGCAGGGGACCATTGTGAAAATCGATGTCACCGAAGGTCAAACAGTTGCAGCGGGAGATTTGATCGTGGTGTTGGAAGCAATGAAGATGGAGCAGCCACTCACCGCTCACAAAGCCGGCACGATCACCAAACTCAGTGCAGAAGTAGGAACAACCGTTCCCTCTGGCACGGTTTTGTGCGAGATTATTGCCTGATCACGCTCGTACCGCCAAGCACAAGGGACTAGATTCATCTGGTGAACTCAATCAACATGCCTGTCAATGCCGAGACCGATCTGCTCAATGCCGCAGCCTTAGAGTCCGCCGCTGTAATTGCAACATTAAGTGGCAGCAGCAAACACGATATTGCAATAGTGCTCGGATCAGGGTGGGTTCCCGCTGCAGAAATAATTGGCGCGCCGGTCGCCGAGTTCGACATGACCGAAGTGCCCCATTTAAGTGCCCCCGGCGTTATGGGTCACTCGGGGAAAATTCGCAGTGTTGATATCAACGGTAAGCGAATACTCGTTTTTCTGGGAAGAACGCATTTCTATGAAGGAAAAGGCGTCGACGCAGTTACCCATCTTGTTCGCACCGCAGCCGCAGTCGGTTGCGGCACCATGATCCTCACCAATGGTTGTGGTGGCCTCAACCCCGAGTGGATTCCCGGAACACCCGTCCTGATCAAGGACCACATCAACTTCACCGGTAACTCTCCACTGCACGGCGCCCACTTTGTTGACCTGACCGATCTGTATTCCTCTCGTCTACGCGCAATGTGTCACGAGGTCGAACCAACGTTGCCCGAAGGTGTGTACGTTCAATTCCCTGGCCCAATGTTTGAAACGCCGGCAGAAATCACCATGGTTCGTAACATGGGAGGCACCCTGGTCGGCATGAGCACGGCCCTTGAAGCAATCGTTGCTCGATCACTAGGCATGGAGATCCTGGGAATTTCCCTAGTGACAAACCTTGCTGCCGGCATGAGTGGGGAACCCCTCAATCACGAAGAAGTTCTCCAAGCGGGCAATGATGCAGCCGTTCGCATGGGTGACCTGCTCGCAAAAATAATTGCAAAGATTTAGACCAGAAGGCACCAGAGAATATGAATGTGATTTCCCAAGCAAGGGATTGGCTTGTCAACGATCCACATGAACAAACCCAACACGAACTACGTGTTCTCCTTGAGCGCGCCGGAGCGATGGACCCACTGGCGATCGCTGAGCTACACCACTGTTTCAACGGAACACTTCAATTCGGCACTGCAGGACTGCGCGGAAAATTAGGACCCGGACCCAACCGCATGAACCTGGTAGTTGTTGCCCGCGCAGCCGCCGGTCTTGCCCAGTACCTCATGAAGCACAATCCGAAACACAAGGAAATCAGCGTTGTAATCGGATACGACGCCCGCCACAACTCGGAGCTCTTTGCAAAGATCACCGCGCAAATTTTCTGCGGTGCGGGAATCAAGCCGCTTCTTTTCCCCCACACGGTCCCAACGCCGGTCCTGGCATTTGCCATTGGACATCTGGGCGCTGACGCGGGCGTCATGGTGACCGCAAGTCACAATCCACCACAAGACAACGGTTACAAGGTGTATCTGGGAAACGGTGCACAGATCGTTTCCCCAACAGACGGTCAAATCGCCCAATGCATCACAGAAGTCACCCAACGAGGACCCGTGCACGACCTACCCCTCGGCGACACCTGGTCAACTCTTGATCACACCACCGAAGCCGCATACCTTGATCGCACCGCGCAACTGGTGGACCGGAAAATCAGCACCAATACGGAACTAAAAACTGTTTATACGGCTTTACACGGAGTCGGTGGAAAGTTATTCATGGAACTTGCGGCAAAGGCTGGCTTTCCACAGCCAATCACGGTTGTCCAACAATTCGAACCCGACCCCACCTTTCCCACTGTCGCATTCCCCAACCCTGAAGAGCTAGGGGCGATTGATTTATCAATTGAGACTGCAATAGCCCACAACGCTGATCTGGTAATCGCTAATGATCCCGATGCGGATCGCTGCGCGGTTGCAATCCCCACAGCCCAAGACAAGTCCCGCTGGCGCATGCTTCACGGTGACGAAGTCGGAGCCCTGCTGGCATCTTGGATCGTGCATCAAAGACCGAACACAACGGGAGTTATGGCACAGTCAATTGTGTCCTCAACAGTACTAAAGGCGATTGCCGAAGATGCCGGTTTTGGCTACCAACAAACCTTGACCGGCTTTAAGTGGATTGGGCCAATCCCTGATTTGATCTTCGGATATGAAGAAGCACTGGGTTACTGCGTTGATCCCGAATTCGTCAAAGACAAAGACGGACTTTCAGCTGCAATAAAAGTAATGGAACTTGCAGCCCACCTAAAAGCTCAGGGACAAACACTGCAGAATGAACTTGATCGTATTGCAATGCAGGTTGGCGTCTATGCGACCGACCAAGTCTCGGTCAGAGTGAGTGACCTATCGGTGATCCCAGAAATCATGCATCGCCTGCGCGCAACTCCCCCAGCGCAGATTGCTGGAGCCAAAGTCACCGAATTTGTCGACCTGGCAATTGGAACAAAAACCCTCCCACCAACCAATGCCCTGATGTTTCACCTGGAAGGGGGCGGGCGGGTAATCGTGCGGCCCAGTGGAACTGAGCCCAAAGTGAAGGTTTACCTGCAAAGCGTTGTCAGCGTCGACGGCAATGACCTGAAATCTGCCCGCGATAAAGCATCCGACAACCTGCGTTCAATGGCCACCACAGCCGCTACCTGGCTCAATTAACCCCTCCCGTGAGGCTTTTCAGACGAAAGTCCGGTTAACGACCACCTCGTACTAGGCTGAACACGTGTCTTCCCTTGAAAACCAGTCTGCCGTGAGCCATAAAGGCCTGCTCGCGTTCTTGGCTGGGCTCCCGGGAGTTGATCAAGTGGGCGCCGAAGCCCGGGCCGCGGCGCTGGGAACCCGGTCGATCAAGAAAGAATCCAAGATCTGGGCAATAGACATGGCAATTTCTATGGTGGATCTGACCACCCTCGAAGGGGCCGATACCCCCGGCAAAGTCAAGGCGATGTCCTCAAAAGCCCTGCATCCTGATCCCACGGATCCAAGTACCCCCAGTGTTGCCGCAGTCTGTGTCTATGGTGATCTTGTCTATGCCGCGCGGGAAGTTGTGGAAGACCGGATCCACGTCGCAGCGGTCGCAACGGCATTTCCTAGTGGTCGGGCCTCCCTGGGCGTCAAACTCGCTGATACCAAGGAAGCAGTAGCTGCCGGAGCCGATGAAATTGACATGGTGATTGACCGCGGTGCGTTTCTGTCCGGGAATTATGGCAAGGTCTTCGACGAAATCATTGCGGTCAAGGAAGCCTGTGGACCGGCTCACCTGAAAGTTATTTTGGAAACCGGTGAGCTCAAGACCCTTGATAATGTCCGCAAAGCAAGTTGGTTAGCAATGAAGGCCGGCGCCGACTTCATCAAAACCAGTACCGGCAAAGTA
>JBIIOS010000140.1:0-4636 GCA_044336805.1 Candidatus Nanopelagicales bacterium | reverse complement strand
CTCACACGGGAAAACGTATTACCTTGCAACACTTTTGCTCCCTCCTGGCAAAAGACCCTACGTTCACGCACTCTACGGATTCGCTCGTTACGCCGACGAAATTGTTGACGACCTCGATTCAACACTGAGCGACCAAGAAAAAGCTGACTGGCTAAAAACATGGGGTGAGGCATTTATGGCCGACGTCCAAAGCGGTGAATCAAATGACCCGGTATGCCGCGCAGTGGTTCACACCGTTCGACGCTGGGAAATTCCACTAGACCTATTTGACGCCTTTTTGCATTCTATGACAATGGACCTAACGGTCACCGAATACAAAACATTTAATGACCTCTACGAGTACGTCTATGGCTCGGCCGCTGTTATTGGGTTGCAGATGCTCCCCATTTTGGAACCCAGCGATCCACAGGCTTATGAATACGCGAAGGATCTCGGGGTTGCCTTTCAGTTGGCGAACTTCATCCGTGACGTGAATGAAGATCTTGATCGCGGCCGCGTCTACCTGCCCCTTGACGAACTCGAAAGGTTCGGCGTGACCCGGGCAGATTTAGAAAAACGGGAACTCACCGAAAATATCAAGGCTGCCCTTCGCCACCAAATCGATCGAGTGCGCCGGCTCGATGAACAATCGCGTGCCGGAATCGAAATGCTGCACCCCTCTTCACGCGATTGCATCAACGCTGCCCGAGTTTTGTACTGCGGGATCGCGAATAAAGTTGAGGAAATTGATTTTGAAGTCTTCAAAAAACGTGCCCGCGTGTCCCTGCACACCAGATTCTGGGTCGCTTTCCCCGCATGGCGTCATGCCCGCAAAGCCCGGCGCACATTTGGTCCGGGAAATGTTCAGGGAATCAATCCAATTTAAACAATTACTTGCGCCAGATCGGCGGTCCCGAAAAGGGAGTTCGATCAATTCCTCGCCGGCCCCAGAACACCCACAAACTCAATGAGAGCAGGACCAGGGAAAAACCAAAAAGTAGGTCTTCCAAGGGTGCAAAAGCAATCCGTCCATCGCCCAGAAATGGTGGAGCGACATCCGCGGGTGAGGTTCCACCAATAATTGCAGAGCCGTCGTACTTAACAATCTGGGTCCCGGTAAACAAACCATTAGTAACTAATTGAAAGAAAACAATAATTGCATAGGAAACCCAGAAGATCGGTCTGGTGACCATGCGAGTTTTGAATGCGAAGAGATCAAGTAAAACTGCTATCACGACCGCTGAAACGCCAATTGCCGTATATGTCATTGGACTTCATCTCCCACGCGCCAGCGCGGAGATTGGGTTCCTTTGAAACTTCGCACCGCCTCCAGCGTAAGAATTGAAGCAAATGGGATGACGATGAAGAACAGGAGTTCGTCGAGTGGAATACCGGCTGGCAGGTACACCCCAAGGATTCGAGACTCGGTGAAGTACCAGTGCCCCTGGCTAATCGCATACGCATCCCAGATGAGAAACGGTAGCAGCACAGGGACAATTGCGAGTAATAGTCGTTTTGGCCTGCGTAAAACGCGAGTGCGGAGAAATACTTCAAGCCAAATAGATCCCAAGATTACAAAGATCAATACCGCTACATAACTCCAGCGGCCGAAATCCCAGAAATCTCCCACAGCACCATAATTGCCTATTATGAGTTTAGATCAAACCTCGGATCCCTTATCGGGTTTACCTGCGAAGTACCGCATCGCTTTACTCGGTGCTGAAAGTTCAGGGAAGACAACTCTTGCCATTGCGTTAACCGCAGCATTGCGAGATCGGGGTTATGACGCAGGGATGGTCCCGGAATACTTGCGAATGTGGTGCGAGGAAAACTCCCGACTTCCCGAGTTTGACGACCAAGAAGTAATCCTTGAGGGCCAACTCGCTTTAGAGGATGCTGCAGCCGCTCAATTTGATGTCCTCGTGTGTGATCCGGCGGCAATCACAACAGGATTTTATTCATTGGAATATTTTGGCTCCGACCTGCATTTGGATCCGAAACTCCTGAATCGTTATGACCAAGTTTTCTTGTGCGATATTGACTTTCCATGGCAGCCTGACCCGCTTCGCGACAGCGAGCACGTGCGGGAGCGGATGCAGAACTCAATCGTGACCTATCTCACGCAGACAGTGTCCGTTAACGATCGGGAAATCCCAGTTCTCTCCCAAGCCATGCCGCAACGGTTGGCCCTCGCTTTGTCCTTACTCTCGCTCCCTGGGACCAAGGCGTGGCAACCTCTTCCCCTTTTAGATTCCACATAGACTCCCAAGAATGGAGTCCTCTGTTCCCGGTGGCCTGGTTGGCCAAACCTTGGATCAGCGGTATGAAGTCACCTCTTTGCTTGCTCGAGGCGGTATGGCAACCGTTTACCTTGCTACCGACCTTCGACTCGATCGAGTTGTCGCACTGAAGGTTATGCACCCCCATCTGGCAAATGATCCAGGATTCGTAGCCCGTTTCCAGCGCGAAGCAAGGAGTGCGGCCCGCCTCTCCCACCCACATGTTGTTGGGGTGTACGACCAAGGAAGTTCCGGCTCCCACGTGTATTTGGCCATGGAGTATTTGCCCGGTCGCACATTGCGTGACGTGTTGGACGAATATGGACCACTGAGTACCGAGCAAGCCCTAGTCCTGCTTGACCCGGTGATAGAAGCCCTCGTTGCAGCACACACAGCCGGCTTTGTTCATCGAGACATTAAACCCGAAAATGTTTTGATTTCCGACGACGGACGGGTCAAGGTTGCAGACTTTGGATTGGCGCGTGCGGTAACTACAACGGACTCAACCCACACGACCGGCATGATCATCGGCACTGTGAGTTACCTCTCCCCTGAGCAGGTTGAACACGGCGATGCAGACGAGCGCTCAGATATTTACTCAACCGGAATATTGTTTTTCGAGATGATCACCGGGTCTGTCCCTCACTCAGGTGAAAGCCCACTTTCAGTGGCTTACAAGCACGTGAACTCGGATGTACCGCCACCATCGAGCGTTATCAACGACATTCCTTCCGAAGCAGATGCAGTTGTTCTTTCCGCCACGAAGCGCGATCCTGCATTGCGTTACCAAAGCGCTCAAGATTTTCTGGCTGATATCCGTCGAATTCGCAAGACGCTACCTGCGCCCAAGCCCTTTGTTGACGTGAAAAACACTCTTGTTGTCAATCGCAAAGATTTTGAAGCACTCGCAGGGACCGAAAAAACAACAGATCAAACTTTTCGCCCCAAAGACTTTCCACCACGCAAAAAAAGACGCCGGGGCCCTTGGTTCGTATTGGCACTCATGATGGGTGTTCTACTTGCAGGCCTTGGCGGCTGGTGGCTCGCTGCCGGACCGGGACAAAACATCGAGACCCCGAATCTGGTTGGCAAGACACTCGAAGAAGCTCAAGGTGTACTTCTCGCTACGACCGATACCGAAAAGATCACCATTACTGCGGGTGACCCCGTCTTTAGTGAAACGATTCCGCAAGGTGTCATCGTTGCGACGGATCCGCAGCCTGGTTCAGGTGTCAACCCAACAGGGATTATCACCGCAAGTATCTCCCAGGGCCCCGAGCGTTACTTGGTGCCCGACGTTGCAGGAATGACCCCCGAAGCAGCAACTGATGCGATCACGGCGGCCAACCTCACATTGGGTGGTCGGACAGAGGCTTTCGATGACAACATAGCGGTGGGTCAGGTGGCGAAAACCACGCCAAAGATTGGCAGCGAACTCAAATCCGGTGAACGTGTTGACCTCGTGATATCAAAGGGGCCCGAACCCGTTGAAATTCCTGCGGTGGTCGGTAAACAGATAAAAGTCGTTGAACCCAACTTGAATAGCCTCGGCCTGCAAGTTGATCGAACAAATGTCTTTTCTGAGACCGCAAAGAAAAACTCTGTCATGTCAATTAAGCCCAAGGCGGGAAATATTGTTTCATCTGGCAGCACCGTTGAAGTTGTGGTCTCAAAGGGTCCGCCGCCAGTGACGGTTCCCAATCTGGTCGACATGCCACGCCGGAAGGCTATTGCGGCACTCGAGAGAATCGGGCTCCGAGCACAGGTCGAAGTGGGTGCGGTTGCGCCCCTTAATCGCGTGATTAGTCAGAGTCCGGCCCCTGGCACAGAGATCCCAAAGGGCTCTGCGGTCACAATTCGAATCATCTAATTGGTACTCCTAATGCGAGACACACAGCTTCAGTAACCTGCGACGCCCTCGTGAATCAATAGTTTAGTTTTAACTTCAACTCCGTAGGCGTATCCGCCAATCCCATTACTGGCTACCACCCTGTGACACGGGATCACAATCACTATTTCGTTGCGCCCACATGCAGTTCCTACTGCCCGCGCAGCCCCTGGGTGGCCAGAGCGCGCGGCAAGTTCTCCATAAGTACTCGCCGTCCCAGGAGCAATCTTGCGCATGGCGGCATAAACTTTCGCATTGAACTCTGATGTTGCATTCTGGACTAGCAGTTCATCGAATGAATCCAGCAGGCCATCGCCGTATCGCGCAAATGCGTCATGCACTTGTGATTTTTTATTGGCCTGTCCATCAACATCTCGTGAATCAAACCGCGCTGAGACTAATTGCTGCTCCGTATCATCAAAGACAAAGTAGACAAGCCCGGCAGGAGTTGGTGCTGTGCCATGCCAACGCGACACGGGCTAGCTACCTT
>JBIIOS010000139.1:0-4669 GCA_044336805.1 Candidatus Nanopelagicales bacterium | reverse complement strand
GTAACAACGTGAGATGATGCTGTGAGTTGACGTCCTCACGCCAACTTTGCCCCATTTTCATTGCTGAGAATGTTCAGCTCTTGGGTAATCGACAACAGAGACATGAGTGTTCGATGGGAGAGTTGTATGAAAATACAACGTAGAATTCTTCGACCCTCTGAGGTCCTTCCACTTATAGGTAAGCCCGATTTTCAGAAGTCGAGAATTGAACGCCGACTCGAGCGGTGTGCAAGTGTTGGCGACATCAGGGAATTGGCGCGGAAGAAAACTCCGAGAGCAGTATTTGACTACACAGATGGTGCAGCGATGAGTGAATCTTCCCTCAATCGAGCTCGTGATGCATTCGCACGTGTCGAGTTCACTCCTCGAGTGATGCGTGATGTCTCTGCAGTTGACCTCACCGTCAATATGCTCGGCGTAACCAGTGCCCTTCCTTTTGCTTTGGCTCCAACGGGTTTCACTCGCATGATGCACCATGTAGGAGAGCCTGCGGTTGCGACCGTCGCTGGCGAATACGGTATTCCTTACGCTCTTTCGACGTTAGGCACCACCAGCATCGAACAACTCGCAGAATCAAATCCAAATACGCGAAAATGGTTTCAACTTTATGTGTTTCGTGGTCGTGAACAGACTCAAGCACTTATGCAACGTGCTTGGGATCATGGTTATGACACCCTGATCGTGACAGTTGATACGGCGGTTGGAGGAATCCGACGTAGAGAAGTTCGCAACGGATTGACCATTCCACCCCAATTAAGTATTCGGACTCTCGCTGAAATGGCAACCCATCCACGTTGGTGGCTTAATGCTTTGACCACCCAACCACTTGAATTCGCAAGTCTTTCATCGTCCGGTGGGACGGTTGGAGATCTCATTACGAAAGTCTTTGACCCCAGCGTGTCGGTGGAAGATATCTGTTGGATTCGAAATCAATGGAAGGGATCACTGATGATTAAGGGAATCCAAAGTACTCAAGATGCAGTAATTGCAGCAAGCCTCGGAGTGGACGCTGTCGTACTGTCTAATCATGGAGGCAGACAACTTGACCGCAGCCCGGTTCCGTTGGAGATTTTACCAAGCGTCGCCAAAGAGGTTGGCAAGGAAATCGAGATCTATATTGACGGTGGGGTAACTTCGGGTACAGACATTGTTGCTGCACTCGCCTTTGGGGCACATGGGGTACTTGTTGGACGGGCATATCTGTATGGATTGATGGCTGGAGGTTACGCCGGAGTCGCGCGAGTCGTTGATGTTTTGGAGAAGGAAATTAAGGTCACGATGCAATTAATGGGCGTCACTTCAGTTCGTGAATTAGATTCTGACATGGTCCGTCTAAGGCCCTTCTAGAGGAGACCTACTCTTAGATCACTTTCAGTCCGAGGTCAAGGGCTGTTTTCTGCCATAGTGATAAACAGAAACCCGGCGAAGGCGTGGTGTGCACCCCCCTGTTACACCTACTTTGTCGGGTTTCCCTGTGAGAAGCGGAACATGCTTTGCGTGGTGTCTGGGAGACCTTGATCACCTGATCGCATAGGGTCGATCCATGGACTTCCTCACTGTGACCGTTTTTGCATTCGTCGGCGGTTTGGCTCAATTCGTTGACGGAACACTGGGCATGGGCTTTGGTGTCACTTCAGCAACATTGCTCACTGTTTTGGGCTATAGCGCCGTAGCCGCTTCGGCGGGAACACACGCTGCAAAGGTGGGGACCTGTTTCGCTTCGGGGGTGAGTCATTGGCGAGAAGGAAATGTTGACTGGCGGGTACTGGTCGCCGTTGGCGTTCCAGGAGCCTTTGGCGCATTTGTTGGCGCGGTTGTCCTGACAAATATTGCTATGGGTAGCGCTCGACTCTGGATGGCTGTAATTCTTTTCTTGCTAGGAATCAGCATCATCGCTCGATTCGGATTCGGTAAGTCACTTATACCGGCGGTGCGCCTGCGAACACGCAATTTATGGCCCATTGGTCTTTTTGGCGGATTTGTCGATGCAACAGGTGGCGGAGGCTGGGGACCGGTTGCGACACCATCCTTGATGACCGTGACACGTCACGCACCGCATCGCATTGTTGGCACTGTCAGCGCCGCAGAGTTTCTCGTGGCTGTTGCAGCGTCCATGGGATTCCTAGTTGGTGCGGGTGACTCGGGTGTCCCTTGGCTGGCTGTTCTCGGGTTAATTATCGGTGGCGTCATAGTTGCCCCATTTGCGGCTCGCTTTGCAAGAAAGGCACCTACGGCTCCACTGGGTGTTGCAGTTGGCGGAATGGTGCTCGTTGCTAATACAGCGGTGATGGCTGCTGTGTTGGATCTTCCCGGTTTGGTAGGGGCTTCACTTGCGGTTGTGGAAATACTGATTACAACTGCAATCGTGATCAGGGTTGTTCGCCGGAAGCCCGTGCCAATTTGAATGCCTGATCAAGAATCTTTGCAACTTGCACCGATTGCCAGGGATTGGGAAGCCAACCGCCGTTTCCGCTGATTCGATCACTCATGTTTTCAAACATTAATTGATATGGGTCAACAGCTGTAAATGTTTCGGTTCTTGTCTTCCCATTGGTGGTGATGGTCAATTTGCTTTCCTGGTTGTAGCTGGTGAAAGCTTGATCACCGGGCAACGTGATTTCACCCCCTGTTCCCTTGAGCACAAAGCGCTGGGAGGGATGCATCGCAAATGATGCGACGATTGCCCCGGAGCCTTTACATTGTGCGTTGTTGAAATTGAATTGGGCTTTCATCGTCATGTCGACCTGCTCTTCGAGTTTTTCACCATGAGCCGTGGTGACCGTGTAATTTGTGTCTTCGGCAAGAAGCGAGACGAGCGCATGTAGTGGATAAATACCAACGTCATAGAGCGCTCCACCACCCTTGGTTGGATCTAGGCGGTAATTGCCAGGTGAAACACCGTCGAATGTGAAAGTTCCTAAGTAGTTTGTGGGTGAACCAATTGCATTGCTGGACACTAATTCTTTTAGTCGCTGGGCTCGCGGATGCCACAGCGCCCAGACCGCTTCAACGAGTAATAGGCCTTTGTCGTTCGCATGCGCGTATGCGGTAATTGTGTCACCGGCATTCATGACCATTGGTTTTTCGCAGAGCACGTGCTTGCCGGCATCGAGTGATTTGATAATCCACGGCAGGTGGGCATCGTTGTTTAGAGAAATGTAGACGGCGTCAACTTGCGGATCTTGGATGAGTTTTTCATACGAGTCATAGGCGATCTTGGGTGACAAGCTTTGCGCCCGGCCTTTATCGCGTGCGGCTGCGGCGTAAAGGGTCGCGTTCTTGGCGTTGTGCAGTGATTGTGCGGTTGTACCGGTTGCAAGACCTCCGGCACCGATAAATCCCCAGTTAACATTTCCTTGTTCAGTCATGTAACTAGTCTCTCTGATCAATTATTGAGCAGATGCGGGGACTCTGGCATTCCATTGTTCGCGGCAGAAGTCTCTGCAGCTTCCATCAGGGCCACGACATCACGTGAATCAACCGCTTGCACTTGCATGATCGCGCCGTCGTGCAGTAATGCGGCAAGTTCTCGATGGAATTCGAATGGTTGCACGACATCAAGTTCTACACTTCTTCGTGCTCCTGCTGAATCAACCATGAATAACTTGGCGGGTAGATCAGCAACAGCTGGTTCAGCCGCCGGATCCCATTGGCCAATAATTGCACCCGTCGTTCCCAGGGCATAGAACTTAGGCTTTCGTTCTGCAGCCAAATCTGAGTTCACGAAACTTGCTGTGCGACCGTCAACGAAAGTAATGGCGACTTCAGCGTGATCAGCATTGGTTACGTGGCCCCAGTGGCGCTTGTGGTTGTGACCACTGACATGCGCGACTTTTTCAGGGAAGAGGTCCAGAATTTGGTCCAAGTAATGCGAGCCCCAGTCAAAGATTGCTCCACCGGAAACATCTGACATTGAATGCCAGTAGTCGCAAGGTCGCGAATATCCCCCAACGAAGGATTCGTAGGAAAATACTTCACCGATGGCGCCTTCTCGGATAAGCCGGCGCATGGTGACAAAGTCTGGATCAAATCGACGATTTTGATACACGACGAGAACGCGTTCCTTCTCGGCGGCCAACGCTATGAGTTCATCACACTGCTGTGCCGTGAGTGCCATCGGCTTTTCCAGAATTACATGCAACCCACGATTGAGGGATTCTTTGGCCCAGGAGTAGTGGCTGTTAGGGGGAGTCGAGATAACGACAATGTCAATGAGTCCACTATCAAGCATCTCCATTGAATCGGAAAAGGTGGCGGCATCCGGGGCAAGTTCAAGGGCTGCTGCGACCCGGTCTGGGTTGAGGTCGGCGACTGCCCGAAGTTCAAGTCCAGGGGTGGCTGCGACCGCAAGATTATGCTCGTGGCCGATTGCGCCATAGGCGAGCAATCCAACGCGGAAAGGGTTCGAAGTAGAAGAATGCACGGTCTTCAACCTAGTGGACCTGGAGAGAGTATGCAGAACCATCAACGTGGGGGCGTGACTGCATCGTCGTACCTACTGCGCTGCATTTCGGGTGATGCCAATGACCTGACAGAGACCGGCAGTTTCCGCTAACGTACCGCCACCGGCCACCCGATTGAGCGCAGCGTCCATGACGCAGCATTCCGTCAAACGAAACGAGGAATCCATGAAGGCACTCATGTACTACGGCCGGGGCAGCAACGGCCG
>JBIIOS010000022.1:0-18119 GCA_044336805.1 Candidatus Nanopelagicales bacterium | reverse complement strand
AGCGCTTGAACTCGGTTCCGAAGTTCTGCTTGAAAAAACAGATGCTGGTACCTGCTTTGTTGCAGAAATTACAGATTCTGAAGGTAATCGAATTTGTCTAACCACAAAACATCAAGGGCAATAACACATTAGCTCTACCCGGCTTATAGGGCGACTCGGGGAATCGCATCTAATTAAAACTTTGGTGGAGGTAGAAAATCTAAAGCAAGGGTTATTCGACTTTTCATCATCTGGTTGAATTTCGGAAAGAGCCACATTGGACACGAAGGATAAGAACTGAACGCCCTGGCTTTGCTGATTGGATGCGAGGGCACTTCTCTCAGCTAATTGAAACTGATGAATAAGGTATATGTCGCGACAATGACGATCACCACCGAAAAAACCCTCTGAAGGTGCTTTGCATTCATTCTTTGCGCAATTGGCGAGAGAATCAAAGAAGCGGTAATGGCAGAGATGGTGAACACGGCTACTTCAGCAACAGGAATTTGATCCCAGAATTCAAACCGCAACCCAAATGCCAGAAGTGAATTAGCGGTGATTGCAACCAGTGATGTTCCAGCCGCCACCTTTACTGGAACCTTTAAGAAGAGAATTAATGCAGGAACAATTAGGAAACCGCCACCAATTCCAAGTAAGCCAGTCAAAATCCCCACAATGGTTGCTGCGATAACAACTAAATGCCACTTCGGTCTCTCTGATGTAGGTTCAGGGTTCTCCCTGCAACACATTGCATAGGCCGCACCAAACATCAATAGAGCAAACAGCACTAGCGTTACATTTTCGGGGACTACCCTCAGAAGGAAAGTTCCAATGATGGTTCCGATAATTCCTACCGCTGAAAAGGTCAAGCCAATCTTTATATCGACGGTTCCTGTATTTCGACGCCTTAAGACTCCCGCTAGTGCTGCAGAGCCCACGATGATTGTTGAACTAGTGGTTGCTGCGGTCACGGAAAGGCCAAGCACTGCTACCAATCCAGGAACAGCAAGGATTGCTCCACCTGCACCAATTAATCCCAGGGAAGCACCAACAATTGCACCAAGTAGCAAGCCCAAGAATATTGTCATCAATTAGGAAATCTGTGGTGAACCATGTGAAGCCGACATTGGAAGGCCGGCGGCTTGCCAAGCCAACATTCCACCATGCATGTTGAATGCCCTCAAACCCGCGGGCTCAACACGGCTACACACTTGCCCGGAACGATTTCCTGATCGGCAGATAAAGATAATCGGCTTATCGGTCGGCAGCGCAGCGTCATCAAACGTACTCAATGGATTAAGAGTGAACATCTCAAAATGTCCCGCATCCCACTCATCAGGCTCTCTGACATCTATTCCATAAGCCTCACCAGTTTTAACCATCTCAAGAGCTTCTTGAGGAGTAACAGTTTCCATTGTTTTCCTTTATGCCTTTACCTTGATGTCAAATGGAGCAACTGGGCTATGGTCGGCAGCACCGGCAGTTATTGCAAGTTCCTTAACTTCCAGAGCCTTGTCGTAGGACTCATTGATAAGAACAACGTTCAATCCTGCATTTTGCATAATGCTTGCAGCAATTGCGGCCCGATATGCACCTGCACAATGCACCCAGTAGATTTTATCGTTGGAAAGTTCGTTGAGTCGATTCGAAAGTTCATGAAGTGGAATGTGTTGGCTTCCTGCAATATGAGATCCCTGTCGTTCGCTATTGCGACGGACGTCAAGAACTACTATTTCTGAATCTGTAAGTGCTTTTGGCACATCCTTGAATTCAACAACTTTTGTTTCTCGAGTATTGCTGAAATTAGTCACCTCGCCTACGTAGCTTGCCGAGGGTCGATCAATTCCGATACGAACTAGTTCGCGTTGTGCAACTGAAATGTCACTCGCTTTATCTGAGATCAGAACAAGCTCTTTTTCGTATGGGAATAGCCAACCCAGGTAGGTGGCAAAGGATCCCGAAACTCCGAAGTTGACCGTTCCCGATAGATGAGCCTTCGCCCATGAATCTTTTTCGCGAAGATCCACAACCCAGTTGTCTCCATTGATTCTCTTTAGTAGGTCATCCGTGCTTAAGCGCGGCAGCTCTGAAAGATCAATTGGACCAGCGCCAGCATGGTTAGCCGGTCCCATGTGCTTGTAATAGGCAGGAAATGTATCTAAGCCAGCAAGTGTTTCGCTAACGAAACGCTCAACCGTAAGTTGAAGAGCGGGATTGGAGTTTTTTTCATCCTGAATCGTTGAAGAGTCCCCAGATGTTGAGGTCGCGGCGCAGAAAGATCCAAAACCATGTGTTGGGAAAATTGGAGTTGAATCTTCCAGCAAATCAACGATGCGATGTGCAGATCCATACTGCAATTGTGCGAGCTTTGTCGCATGATCCTGACCTAATAGGTCGGGACGACCGGTAGAACCATGAAGCAAAGATCCGCCAGTAAAGATTCCTATTGGCTTACCTTGCTCATCAACCAAAATATATGAAAGGTGAGTAAAGGTATGACCAGGCGTATGCAGAGCCTTAATGCCAAAATTACCAATTGAAAATTCATCTAAATCACGTGCCGCTAGGCGCTCAAAAGCCACTGGATCCTCAGCACTAGTGATGTACTTTGCCTGATGCTGTTCGGCAAGGACTAGACCACCACTGATGTAGTCATTGTGCATATGAGTCTCTACAACGGCACCAAGCTCCAACGAGTGATCCGCAAGCACCTGCTCCACTCGATCAATATCTCTTTGCGGGTCAACCACAAGCGCGGTCTTGCCATCGTGCGCAATGTATCCGCGGTCCCCGATTGACGGTGTATCAATGTTAATTATCTGAATTGTCATTTTTTACCCTTCCAGACAATATTGTAGCATACCCCCAGGGGTATGCTACCCTTGTCGTATTGGAAGTCGCTTTGGTCAAGCTGTAAAAGTGATACGCCATCCTGGATTGCCAATGGTGAACAACGTTCCATCCGCAAGCTAATAGAAGAAATGGAAAAATAATGTGCAGAAGAACAACATGCCGTAAATGTGGAAAACCAACCTGGTCAGGCTGTGGTCAACACATTGAAATTGCCCTCAAGGGAGTAGCAAGGAGAGATCGCTGCCAAGGGCATGCAAATGATCCCAAGGAGCCAGGCTTCTTTAGCAAGATTTTCCGCAAGGGATAATTCTCTTTTCCGTGACGAGCAGTGTTGTGCGCAGGGGAGACCACAAGGGAGACTGCAGGGTGAGTGTTGCATCACCCAATCCGCCGCTTTGGCTCTACCATTGGCTCATGTCGATGAATAATGAAAATGTCGAGGAAGTACGTGAGTCGGTCGTAAATGAGACTCCTGTGGCTCCGCCCGTTGTGCAGATGCCACCAAAACCAACTGTTGACCAGTTTGGTAACCCGATTAGTCCCAAGTCCAGGTTGGCAGCCGCGCTTTTAGCGTGGTTCTTAGGCGTCTTTGGAATTCACCGCTTTTATGTGGGCAAGGTCGGCACCGGAATTCTGATGATCGTGACCCTTGGTGGCCTTGGCATTTGGGCACTTATCGACTTCATTGTGATTCTGGTTGGGTCATTTAAAGACAAAGAAGGTCGCCTTCTCATCAACTGGTCGTAAGCGCTGTCGATCGGGAAGTTGTAGATTGAGGACATGAGCAACGAGACACCCGAACCTGAGGTAGCCGCCGTAGAAGTTTCAACTGAGTCGATCTGGGACGAACCCGCTGTGGTGAGTCCTTCGGCAAACCCCGGTGCATCGGGGAATTCGATCGTTGCCCTGGTTCTTTCGATCACCTCGTGGGTGGTTTGCCCGATTGTGTTTGCAATCGTCGCTTTGGTCTTTGCTCATAAGGCCGAAAAGGAAATTGCAGCCAGTAACGGCTCCGTTGGGGGTGGGGCTTTCGTTATGGCATCAAAAATCGTTGCTTGGATCAATATTGGGGTCTATTCCGCGGTAGTGGTTTTGGGAATCATTGGCCTGTTTTTCCTCACGATCCTTGGGGTTTCGAGTAATTAGAGTTGTTAGGGGGACCCCGGTGATCGGGGTGAAGTAGGGGAGGGTAGTCTTCCCACTCGTGCCTGACCCCTCAGGCGCGCTCTCGCGTGTCGCAGTACGTATATGTGGCGCGAGGTGGTAATGCCACCGGAGAATTCCTACGAGATTGAGCGTAGTTGGGCGTCCCGAGACGCACAACACGCCCGACCGCGTGGGTCGTTCCGGTTAACCGTAAACGAACGAGAAGTCAGGAGAGGCGCAACGTGCCTACCATCCAGCAGCTGGTCCGAAAGGGCCGGCAGGACAAGGTCTCCAAGACCAAGGCCCCAGCCCTTAAGGGCAGCCCACAGCGGCGCGGGGTCTGTACACGTGTTTATACAACTACCCCCAAGAAGCCGAACTCTGCGCTTCGCAAGGTAGCCCGTGTGCGGTTGACCTCACAGGTGGAAATCACTGCCTACATCCCCGGCGTTGGTCATAACCTGCAGGAGCACTCAATTGTGCTAGTGCGTGGTGGCCGAGTCCGCGACCTTCCTGGTGTTCGCTACAAAGTCATCCGCGGCGCACTTGACGCTCAAGGCGTGAAGAACCGCAAGCAGGCACGGTCCCGCTACGGCGCAAAGAAGGAGAAGGCCTAATGCCTCGTAAGGGTCCCGCACCAAAACGTCCAATCGTGATTGATCCAGTTTATGGAGCACCGATTGTCACCCAGCTCATTAACAAGGTTCTCCTTGACGGAAAGCGCTCAGTTGCTGAGCGTGCGGTGTACGGCGCTCTTGAAGGTTGCCGCGGAAAAACCGATACCGACCCCGTACAGACACTCAAGCGAGCACTGGACAACATCCGTCCGACCCTTGAAGTTCGTTCGCGCCGCGTCGGTGGCGCGACTTACCAGGTTCCTGTTGAAGTCAAGCCAGGTCGCTCAACCACGCTTGCATTGCGGTGGCTCGTGACCTACTCACGCCAGCGTCGCGAAAAGACCATTACTGAGCGCCTCATGAATGAAATCCTGGACGCTTCCAACGGTCTTGGTGCAGCAGTCAAGAAGCGTGAAGACACCCACAAGATGGCCGAATCCAACAAGGCTTTTGCTCACTACCGCTGGTAATACCCAAACTACGTCTCACTAAAGAAAAACGGAGAAACTCGTGTCAACTGGAACAGTCCTCGACCTCGCCAAGGTCCGCAACATTGGGATCATGGCGCATATCGACGCGGGCAAAACCACGACCACCGAGCGGATTCTGTTCTACACCGGTATCAACTACAAAATCGGTGAGGTTCATGAGGGCGCGGCCACCATGGACTGGATGGAACAAGAGCAAGAGCGTGGAATCACAATTACTTCGGCTGCCACCACCTGTGAGTGGAAGGGCAACACGATCAACATCATCGATACCCCCGGTCACGTTGACTTCACAGTCGAAGTTGAGCGTTCACTCCGGGTACTTGACGGTGCAGTAACCGTGTTTGACGGCGTCGCTGGCGTTGAGCCTCAGTCAGAGACCGTTTGGCGTCAAGCTGACCGTTACAGCGTGCCCCGCATGTGTTTCATCAACAAGTTGGATCGCACCGGTGCAAACTTCTACATGTGCGTAGACATGATTATTTCCCGCCTCAACGCGGTTCCTTTGGTTCTCCAACTTCCGATTGGTAACGAATCCGACTTCATCGGTGTTGTTGACCTGATTGAAATGCGCGCACTCACCTGGCGCGGTGAGACCGTTATCGGTGAAGACTACGAAATCGAAGACATCCCCGCTGACATGCTGGACAAAGCCAAGGAATATCGCGAGAAGCTGATCGAGACTCTCGGTGAAGCCGATGACGCAATCATGGAAAAGTACCTTGACGGCGAAGAAATCTCGGTCGACGAAATCAAAGCAGGTATTCGTCGCGCAACACTGGCAGCGAAGCTCACCCCCGTGTTGACCGGCTCAGCATTCAAAAACAAGGGTGTTCAGCCAATGCTCGACGCCGTGATTTCCTACCTCCCATCACCCCTTGACATCGCGGCAATTGATGGCCACAAAATGGGTGACGAGACGGTCGAAATATTGCGCCAGCCCAGTGATGACGAGCCATTTAGCGCACTTGCATTCAAGATCATGACCGACCCACATCTTGGAAAACTCACCTACGTACGCGTGTACTCGGGTCGCCTCAACACCGGTACCGCGGTACTGAACAGTGTGAAGGACCGCAAAGAGCGGATCGGCAAGATTTACCGAATGCACGCCAACAAGCGCGAAGAGATTGATTCGGTAGGCGCCGGCGACATCGTGGCTGTCATGGGACTCAAGGACACCACAACAGGTGAGACCTTGTGCGATCCTTCAAAGCCGGTTGTCCTTGAGTCAATGACTTTCCCTGATCCCGTTATCTCGGTTGCGATTGAGCCTAAGACCAAGAGTGACCAAGAGAAGCTGGGAACGGCAATCCAGCGTCTTGCTGAAGAGGATCCCACTTTCCGTGTTTCCACGAATGAAGAAACCGGCCAGACCATCATTGAGGGAATGGGCGAGCTCCACCTTGAGGTACTCGTTGACCGTATGCGTCGCGAGTTCAAGGTCGAGGCAAACGTTGGTAAGCCACAGGTTGCTTACCGCGAAACGTTGACCAAGAAGGTTGAGCGGATCGACTACACCCACAAGAAGCAAACGGGTGGATCCGGCCAGTTCGCAAAGATTCAGATTTCAATTGAGCCAAATACTGCTGAGGGTGGTGGCTACCTGTTCGAGAACAAGGTCACCGGTGGTCGCATTCCTCGCGAATACATCCCTTCCGTTGATGCTGGTGCACAGGAATCTATGCAGCACGGTGTGTTGGCCGGTTACCCAATGGTTGACGTCAAAGTCACCCTCCTTGATGGTGCGTACCACGATGTTGACTCATCTGAACTTGCATTCAAAATTGCTGGAACCATGGCCTTCAAAGAAGGTGCACGCCTAGCTGGCCCAGCACTTCTCGAACCGATGATGTCCGTTGAAGTCACCACACCGGAAGACTTCATGGGCGACGTAATTGGAGATCTGAACTCGCGCCGTGGACAAATTCAGGCAATGGATGAGCGCTTTGGTGCTCGAGTTGTCAGAGCTATTGTCCCGCTCTCGGAAATGTTCGGCTACGTAGGAGATCTGCGCAGTCGTACCCAAGGGCGTGCGAGTTACAGTATGCAATTCGATTCCTACGCGCAGGTCCCTCGGGCCGTCGCTGACGAAATCGTGGCTAAAAATCGCGGCGAATAACCGCGGATCACAAAGAAAAACAACAGAAGAAAAAGAACCGATAACCGATCCGCGTTTTGCCGGACGGCACGAACAGAGGGAGTACGCAAGTGGCGAAGGCCAAGTTTGAGCGGAATAAGCCGCACATCAACATCGGCACCATTGGTCATATTGACCATGGCAAGACCACGTTGACTGCTGCTATCACAAAGGTGCTGCACGATCGTTACCCAGACGTGAACCCATTCACGCCTTTCGACATGATCGACAAGGCCCCTGAAGAGCGTCAACGCGGTATCACGATCTCGATCGCACACGTCGAGTACCAGACAGAAGGCCGGCACTACGCCCACGTCGACTGCCCAGGTCACGCTGACTACATCAAGAACATGATCACCGGTGCCGCCCAGATGGACGGCGCAATCCTCGTGGTTGCAGCAACCGATGGTCCAATGCCACAGACCAAGGAGCACGTCCTCCTTGCTCGCCAGGTTGGCGTTCCCTCCATCGTTGTTGCATTGAACAAGTGCGACATGGTCGATGACGATGAACTCATTGAACTCGTCGAAATGGAAGTTCGTGAACTTCTCAGCGCCTATGAATTCCCAGGCGATGACATCCCCGTAGTTCGTGTTGCCGCATTCCCAGCACTTCAGGGTGATGAGAAGTGGGGCGCATCGATTATGGAACTCATGGATGCAGTCGACGCATACATCCCAACACCAGAGCGTGAGATTGACAAGCCCTTCCTCATGCCAATCGAAGACGTCTTCACCATCACCGGTCGCGGAACTGTTGTTACCGGCCGTATTGAGCGTGGCGTTGTCAAGGTCAACGAAGAAATCGAAATCGTTGGTATTCGCCCAGGACCGCCCCTCAAGACAACCGTCACCGGTGTCGAAATGTTCCGCAAGTTGCTCGACGAAGGTCAAGCAGGCGAGAACGTTGGGGTTCTTCTTCGTGGAACCAAGCGTGAAGAAGTTGAGCGCGGCCAGGTTTGCTGCAAGCCAGGCTCAATCACTCCTCACACCGACTTCGATGCGAATGTCTACATTTTGTCGAAAGATGAAGGTGGCCGTCACACTCCATTCTTCAATAACTACCGTCCACAGTTCTACTTCCGGACCACTGACGTCACCGGCGTTGTGTACTTGCCAGAAGGCAAGGACATGGTTATGCCAGGGGACAACACCGAAATGCGCGTTGAGCTCATTCAGTCAATCGCCATGGAAGATGGTCTTCGCTTCGCAATCCGCGAAGGTGGCCGCACCGTTGGTGCAGGTCGCGTAGTCAAGATCCTGAAGTAAGACGCACCACAACTAAGTCTTCGTGGCGGGCATCGCGACCCGGTTCCCGCCACGAAAACCACAGCTAAAAACGTTTCACACAAAAAGCGTTTCACTCCGATACGCAACTACACGAGTAAGGAACCAAGCCACCATGGCGGGACAGAAGATCCGGATCAGGCTCAAGGCCTACGACCACGAGATCATTGACTCCTCAGCGAGAAAAATCGTTGAGACGGTCATTCGTACCGGTGCACAGGTTGCTGGACCAGTGCCGTTGCCGACAGAGAAGAATATTTTCTGTGTGATTCGTTCACCTCATAAGTACAAGGATTCACGGGAACACTTCGAGATGCGCACACACAAGCGTCTGATCGACATTCTCGACCCCACGCCCAAGACCGTTGACTCGTTGATGCGCCTAGATCTCCCAGCTGGCGTCGACATCGAGATCAAGCTCTAATCGAGATCAAGTTTTAGAGGAGATCTGAACACCATGAGTCACAACGTCAAGGGATTGCTAGGCGAAAAGCTTGGTATGACCCAGGTATGGGATGAGAACAACAGGGTTGTTCCCGTTACCGTCGTGAAAGCTGGTCCAAGTGTCGTCACCCAGGTGCGCACCCCAGAGATCGACGGGTATTCCGCGGTGCAAATCGCATTCGGTGCAATTGACCCACGTAAGGTGAATAAGCCCGATGCAGGACACTTCGCAAAAGCTGGTGTGACACCACGCCGTCATATTGTTGAAGTGCGCACCCCAGATGCGTCCGAGTACACACTCGGCCAAGAGCTCACCACCGAGATTTTTTCCGCAGGTCAGGTTGTCGACGTTGTCGGCACGACCAAGGGCAAGGGCTTCGCCGGTGTTATGAAGCGCCATGGTTTCCACGGGCTTCGCGCCACGCACGGTGTGAATAAGAAGCACAGAAGCGCTGGCTCAATCGGCGGCTGCGCAACACCCGGTCGTGTGTTTAAGGGCATGAAGATGGCCGGACGCATGGGTGGCGATCGCCAAACCACACAGAACTTGAAAGTTCAGGCAATTGATGCCGAGCGTGGATTGATCCTGATTAAGGGTGCGGTTCCCGGCCCTAAGGGTGGCTTGGTGTTCATTCACACCGCCGTAAAGGAGGCCCAGCAATGAGCTCAGTAGACGTAATGACCCCACAGGGTAAAGCATCAGGCAAGGTTGAACTGCCCGCTGAAGTCTTTGACGTTGCGGTCAACATCCCTTTGATTCACCAGGTAGTTGTCGCCCAACTTGCCGCTGCGCGCCAAGGCACACACTCAACCAAGACTCGCGCAGAAGTGAGTGGTGGTGGGCGCAAGCCGCATAAGCAAAAAGGAACAGGACGCGCCCGTCAAGGTTCGATTCGTGCACCGCAGTACACGGGTGGTGGAATCAGTCACGGC
Source organism: Candidatus Nanopelagicales bacterium (assembly GCA_044336805.1). Classification (GTDB taxonomy): domain Bacteria; phylum Actinomycetota; class Actinomycetes; order S36-B12; family S36-B12; genus UBA4592. Next base: position 8,233 of record JBIIOS010000022.1, on the reverse strand, counting down.
CCACAGCCTCGTTCCTATGATCAGCGCACACCCAAGAAGATGAAGTCAGCCGCACTTCGTGGCGCACTCTCAGACCGGGCACGCGAAGGTCGCATTCACATTGTTTCCGAACTTGTTAGTGGTGACGTCCCTTCAACGAAGGGCGCGACCGCAACTTTGAAGGCACTCAATGTTGAAGGTCAAGTTTTGATCGTGCTCACCCGTGAAGAGGCAGTGGCCTGGTTGTCACTGCGTAACCTCGGGGACGTTTCGATCGTTGCTCCCGACCAACTCAACACATATGACGTGCTCATCAGTGACCACTTGGTTTTCACCCAGACTGCTTACGACATATTCGTTGCCGGTCCGGTCAAGGGCAAGAGCTCCAAGGCAGTTGCGCTCGAGAGCGAGGTAGAAGCATGAGAATCACAGACCCACGTGACATCTTGATCTCACCGGTTGTTTCCGAGAAGGCTTACAGTCTGCTGGATCAAAACAAGTACACCTTCATCGTCTCCCCAGATGCCAATAAGACCCAGATCAAAATTGCGGTCGAGGAAGTATTTGGGGTCAAGGTAACGAGCGTGAACACCATGAACCGTGAAGGCAAGCGCGTACGCACCCGCACCGGATTTGGTCGCAAAGCTTCAACAAAGCGCGCGATTGTTTCTGTTGCAGCTGGCGATCGCATCGACATATTTGGCGGACCGGTCTCCTAACGGAGTCCAGGGCATATCGAGAATCAACGAAACGAGAGACGAAAATGGGTATCCGTAAGTACAAGCCGACTACACCGGGCCGTCGTGGTTCCAGTGTGGCCGACTTCTCTGAAATCACCCGGTCTGAACCGGAGAAGTCTTTGGTGCGTCCACTGCCTAAAAAGGGTGGCCGCAACAGCTCCGGCAAGATCACGACCCGCCATAAGGGTGGAGGCCACAAGCGGGCCTACCGTCTCATTGACTTCAAACGGGCCGACAAAGACGGTGTACCTGCAAAGGTCGCACACATCGAGTACGACCCTAACCGCACAGCGCGCATTGCATTACTGCATTACGCCGATGGCGAGAAGCGATACATCATTTGTCCTAACAAGTTGAAGCAGGGTGATCGGATTGAAACCGGACCCAGCGCCGACATTAAGCCCGGCAACAACTTGCCAATGCGCAATATCCCCGTTGGTACCGTGATTCACGCAATTGAGCTCAAGCCAGGCGGCGGGGCCAAGATTGCCCGTTCAGCAGGTGCCAGTGTTCAGCTCGTTGCCAAAGACGGTCCCTTCGCTCAGCTCCGGATGCCTTCGGGTGAAATCCGCAACGTTGATGTCCGCGCTCGCGCGACCATCGGTGAAGTGGGTAACGCTGAGCAGTCCAATATCAACTGGGGTAAGGCGGGCCGGATGCGTTGGAAGGGCAAGCGCCCAACCGTCCGCGGTGTAGCCATGAACCCGGTCGATCACCCACATGGTGGTGGTGAGGGTAAGACTTCCGGTGGTCGTCACCCGGTCAACCCAGGTGGTAAGCCAGAAGGTCGCACCCGCAAGAAGAACAAGGCCAGCGATCAGTTCATCGTTCGTCGTCGCAAGTCCGGCAAGAAGCGTTAAGGAAAGCGGTAAAAGATGCCACGCAGTCTGAAAAAGGGTCCGTTCATTGACGGTCATCTCCTGAAGAAGGTAGATGCTCAAAATGCGGCGAACTCCAAGAATGTGATCAAGACCTGGTCACGTCGCTCAATGGTGATCCCAGCAATGCTCGGACACACTATTGCGGTGCACGACGGTCGCAAGCACGTGCCCGTGTTTATCTCGGAGAGCATGGTTGGTCACAAACTCGGTGAGTTTGCACCAACTCGTACCTTCAAGGGTCACGTCAAAGACGACCGCAAGGCAAAGCGTCGCTAATCGACTAGTCGATGTGCACGCAACAAAGCTCGACACACGAATTTACTAATTAAGAAATAACGAGAAGCAAGGGGAAAGCGATGGAAGCCAGGGCCCAAGCGCGGTACGTCCGCGTAACGCCCATGAAGGCACGTCGGGTTGTTGATCTCATTCGTGGGATGAACGCCGACGATGCCCAGGCAGTGCTGCGGTTTGCTCCGCAGGCGGCTAGCGAACCAGTGGGCAAAGTGCTCGCTAGCGCGGTAGCCAATGCGGCCAACAATCATGGCATGGACACCAAGGACCTCACCATCAGTGAAGCTTTCGTTGATGAAGGCCCCACGATGAAGCGCATCCGCCCCCGTGCACAAGGCCGGGCATACAAAATCCGCAAGCGCAGCTCACACATCACCGTGATTGTCTCTGATGGAATCGCAATGCCAAAGGTCGCTCGTCCAACCAAGGCAACAAAGCCACCTGTAGCCGAGAAAACTGCTGCAAAGAAAGTTGCTCCGAAGAAGGCTGCTCCTGCGAAGAAGGCCGCTCCTGCGAAGAAAGCTGCTCCTGCGAAGAAAGCTGCTCCTGCGAAGAAAGCTGCTCCTGCGAAGAAGGCCGCACCTGCAAAGAAAGCTGCTCCGGCAAAGAAAGCTGCGCCTGCAAAGAAATCTTCAGCCCCAAAAACTACCAAGAAGGAGGGCTAGACCATGGGTCAAAAAGTTAATCCACATGGCTTCCGCCTAGGTATCACGACGGACTTCACCTCCCGGTGGTTCGCTGACAGTTCAAAAAAAGGTCAACGTTACAGCGACTACGTAAAAGAAGACGTAGCAATTCGCAAGGTGCTGGGAACAGGCATGGAGCGGGCCGGTATCGCCAAGGTGGAAATCGAGCGCACTCGTGATCGTGTCCGGGTTGATATTCACACCGCCCGTCCGGGAATCGTGATTGGGCGACGTGGAGCCGAAGCGGATCGTTTGCGCGGGGATCTAGAAAACCTCACTGGCAAGCAGGTTCAGCTCAATATTCTTGAAGTTAAGAATCCTGAAATGGAATCACAGCTTGTTGCCCAGGGTATCGCCGAACAGCTTTCCAGCCGAGTTTCATTTCGTCGTGCAATGCGTAAGGGAATGCAAAGTGCGATGAAAGCCGGCGCCAAGGGAATTCGAGTTCAGGTCAGCGGTCGTCTTGGTGGAGCTGAAATGTCCCGTACGGAGTTTTATCGTGAAGGCCGGGTGCCATTGCACACATTGCGTGCTGACATCGATTACGGCTTCTACGAATCACGAACCACATTTGGACGCATTGGTGTCAAGGTGTGGATCTACAAGGGTGAGGCATTGCCAACCCGAGCAGAGCGCGAAGCCGCTGCCGCCACGGCCCGCATGGGTGCAACGCGTAAGGCTCCAACGGATCGACCACGCCGCGAAGATGGTAGCGAAACTGAAGCGGCAATTGAAGTTGCTGCTGAGGTAGTCGTTGATGCCAACGTTGCTGCAGAAACTACGGAGGGTTAATCATGTTGATTCCCCGTCGTGTTAAGCACCGGAAGCAGCACCACCCGACTCGTCGTGGTGTGGCAAAGGGCGGTACCAAAGTGACTTTCGGAACCTACGGACTGCAGGCTCTTGAGCCCGCCTACGTAACCAACCGTCAAATTGAAGCTTCCCGTATTGCGATCACTCGTCACATTCGACGTGGTGGCAAGGTCTGGATCAATATCTACCCAGACCGTCCGTTGACAAAGAAGCCTGCTGAGACCCGCATGGGCTCCGGTAAAGGTTCACCTGAATGGTGGGTGGCCAACGTCAAGCCAGGTCGCGTGATGTTTGAGTTGTCCTATCCGGACGAAAAAGTTGCGCACGAGGCTTTAACTCGCGCAATGCATAAACTACCAATGAAGTGCCGGATTATTCGGCGCGATGAAACAGGTGAAGAGTAATGGCCGCTGGTACAGCAACAGGTGAGCTTCGTAATCTCGATGATGCGGAACTCGTCCAAAAACTGCGTGACTCCAAAGAAGAGCTTTTCAACTTGCGATTCCAAGGTGCAACCGGGCAGTTGGAGAATCATGGACGTTTGCGTGCAGTGCGCAAAGACATCGCTCGGATCTACACGATCCTGCGCGAACGTGAATTGGGCATCACGCCCGTTGAGGGTGAGGAAGGTGCCGCATGAGCGCTGGGACACAAAATGAGCGCGGCGACCGCAAGACCCGCGAGGGACTTGTCGTAAGCGACAAAATGCAAAAGACGGTAGTTGTGGCAGTCGAAGATCGCTATATGCACCCGTTATACAGCAAGGTTGTGCGCCGCACGAGCAAGCTCAAGGCACACGACGAAGCAAACAGCGCCGGTATCGGCGACCGCGTTCTTATCATGGAAACTCGTCCACTCTCAGCCACTAAGCGCTGGCGTGTGGTTGAGATCCTTGAGAAGGCCAAGTAAGCAGTTCCGCAAGGCTCAGCACAGTAAGTGTTGAGGACCAGCAGACGATCAGGAGAATGAAGTGATTCAGCAAGAGTCGCGACTACGCGTTGCGGACAACACGGGTGCCAAGGAAATCTTGTGCATTCGCGTACTCGGTGGTTCAGGCCGCCGGTACGCAGGCATCGGCGACATCATCGTCGCTACCGTCAAGGACGCAATTCCTGGCGGTGGCGTTAAAAAGGGTGAAGTTGTCAAGGCAGTGATCGTGCGCACCAAGAAAGAGCGCCGCCGCCCCGATGGCTCCTACATCCGTTTCGACGAGAACGCAGCAGTGATCCTTAAAGCTGACGGCGAACCGCGTGGAACCCGCATCTTCGGACCGGTTGGTCGCGAACTGCGTGAGAAGAAGTTCATGAAGATTATCTCGCTCGCACCGGAGGTGTTGTAATGTCGAAGTTAAGAATTCGCAAAGGTGACACTGTCCTGGTAATCACGGGCAAGGATCGCGGGGTTCAGGGCAAGGTCATTGACGTCTACCCCGAAGCCGATAAATTGATCGTTGAAGGTGTCAACCGAATCAAGAAGCACACCAAGGTTGGCCAAGATGCACGTGGCGCAAAGAGTGGCGGAATCATCACCACGGAGGCACCCATTCACATCTCTAACGTCATGCTGGTTGACCCAGAAGACGGTAAGGCAACTCGCGTTGGTTTTACCCGCGAAAAAGTTGAGAAGCGTCGCGCCGACGGTTCGACCTACGAAGCAGAGCGCAGCGTGCGTATTTCGCGCCGCACCGGCAAAGAGATCTAGGACGGATAAGAAACAATGACTACCGCAACCATGCCTCGTTTGAAGGCTCGTTACCGCGAAGAGATTATTCCTGAGCTTCAAAAGGAATTCAATTTCAAGAACATCATGCAGGTCCCAGGCCTTACCAAGATTGTTGTCAACATGGGTGTAGGCGAGGCAGCCCGCGACTCCAAGTTGATTGAAGGCGCTGTTCGCGATCTGACTGACATCACGGGCCAAAAGCCACAGGTGACAAAGGCTCGTTTGTCCATCGCTCAGTTCAAACTGCGTGAGGGTCAACCGATCGGTGCACATGTCACTCTTCGTGGCGATCGCATGTGGGAATTCCTGGACCGTCTGCTCAGCACCGCATTGCCACGTATTCGTGACTTCCGCGGCCTCTCAGCAAAGCAGTTCGACGGTCACGGAAACTACACATTCGGTCTGACCGAACAGTCCATGTTCCACGAAATTGACCAAGACAAGATCGACCGCACGCGCGGAATGGACATCACGGTGGTAACCACTGCCAAGAACAATGACGAAGGTCGAGCATTGCTCCGGCTTCTCGGATTCCCATTTAAGGAGGCCTGAGCACATGGCAAAGAAAGCTCTGGTTCAAAAGCAGCAAAAGACACCTAAATTCAAGGTTCGGGGTTATACCCGTTGTAACCGGTGTGGACGTCCACATGCGGTCTACCGTAAGTTCGGCTTGTGCCGCATCTGTGTTCGTGAGATGGCACATGCCGGCGAACTCCCTGGAGTAACTAAAAGTTCCTGGTAATCAACGACGCTGCAGGTCTACGGTAACTGCCGGAGAAACCACAGCGAGGAAGGCCAAGCGGCCATGACAATGACAGACCCAATAGCAGACATGCTTGCTCGTCTGCGCAATGCAAACTCGGCGTACCACGAAACTGTGTCGATGCCACACTCCAAGATCAAGTCACATATCGCGGAGATTTTGAAAGACCAGGGTTACATAGCCAGCTTCGACGTCGCAGACGCAGAAGTCGGTATGACCCTCACCCTTAACCTCAAATATGGACCATCGCGTGAGCGTTCGATCGCTGGACTACGCCGCGTTTCCAAACCTGGGCTTCGGGTCTACGCAAAGAGCACTAATCTTCCTAAGGTTCTCGGTGGGCTGGGTATTGCCATTCTGTCCACTTCGACCGGGTTGCTCACTGACCGTCAGGCCGCAAAGAAAGGCGTAGGTGGGGAAGTCCTCGCCTACGTTTGGTAGGAGGAGCTATGTCACGTATTGGACGCGCACCAGTTCCGGTGCCTGCTGGAGTTACGGTCACGATTAGTGGTCAAGACATCGCGGTTGTTGGACCCAAGGGTTCCCTGTCAATCACGATTTCAAGCCCCATTGAAATCAAGCAAGAGGGCGACGAAATTCTTGTAACCAGGCCCGATGATGAGCGTGCTTCACGCTCACTACACGGCTTGAGCCGCACCTTGATCGCAAACATGATCACCGGCGTAACCACAGGCTATGAAAAAACTTTGGAAATTGTGGGTACCGGTTACCGAGTTGCAGCCAACGGCAACAACTTGGAGTTCGCACTTGGATTCAGCCATCCCGTTATCGTTTCAGCCCCCGAAGGAATCAGTTTCGCGGTTGAGACACCCGTTAAGTTCAAGGTAATTGGAATCAATAAGCAACAGGTTGGTGAGGTCGCTGCGAACATTCGCAAGATCCGCAAACCGGAACCTTATAAAGGTAAGGGCGTTCGCTATGAAGGCGAAGTTGTCCGTCGCAAGGCTGGAAAGGCTGGTAAGTAATGAGTTCCTTCGCCCCAAAGCTCGGCTCAGGCAGTAAAAGTGCCGTTGGCCGCAAGCGTCGTCACCTTCGTGTTCGCAAGAAGGTTTCCGGTACCGTTCAGCGTCCACGTTTGGTAGTGAACCGTTCGGCACGTCACGTATTCGCACAGTTAGTCGACGACGTTCAAGGTGTGACCTTGGCCTCTGCTTCAACTATGGAGAGCGATCTGCGTAGCACTGACAGTGACAAGACCGCAAAGGCTCGCAAGGTAGGAAACGAACTTGCTGCACGTGCACAAAAAGCTGGAATCGACACGGTCGTGTTTGACCGTGGTGGCCACAAGTACCACGGTCGCGTCGCTGCCCTCGCTGAGGGCGCTCGCGAAGGCGGGCTCAAGTTCTAATGTTTACATCGGGAAGAGGTAACAATGTCTGATACGTCGCGCCGCACTAGTGGCGGAGGCGAGCGTCGGGATCGCAAAGATCGCGGCCCACGCGAGGAGAAGTCGAACCTGCTTGAGCGCGTAGTTGCGATCAACCGAGTTTCCAAGGTCGTCAAGGGCGGTCGTCGCTTTAGTTTCACGGCTCTCGTGGTCGTTGGTGACGGTGACGGAAACGTCGGTGTCGGCTATGGCAAGGCGAAGGAAGTTCCAGCAGCGATTGCAAAGGGCGTCGAAGAGGCCAAGCGTAGCTTCTTTAAGGTCCCCCGAATCCAAGGAACAATTCCACACCCAATCAAGGGCGAAGCGGCTGCAGGCGTTGTCATGCTGCGTCCAGCTGCACCAGGTACCGGTGTTATTGCCGGTGGCCCGGTCCGCGCCGTATTGGAATGCGCTGGGATCCGTGACGTACTCAGTAAGTCACTCGGATCTGACAACGCAATCAACATCGTTCACGCAACAGTTGCTGCGCTTAAGGGACTCGAATCCCCAGAAGCTGTGGCCGCTCGCCGTGGACTTCCCCTCGAAGACGTAGCACCCGCAGCACTTTTGCGGGCGCGTGCGGCTGGGGCAGGTGCATGATGGCTCAATTCAAAGTCACTCAGATCAAGTCAGAGATTGGCGGCACGAGTAATCAGCGAAACACGCTGCGTTCACTTGGGCTCAAGCGAATCGGTGACACCGTAGTAAAGGAAGACCGGCCAGAATTTCGTGGAATGGTGAGTACCGTTGCGCATCTGGTGGTTGTTGAGGAGGTCAAGTAACTATGACACTTAAAGTTCATCACCTACGTCCGGCGCCCGGTGCCAAGACGGCCAAAACCCGTAAAGGTCGCGGTGAAGCATCAAAAGGTAAGACGTCAGGTCGTGGTACCAAGGGAACCAAGGCTCGTTACCAGGTCAAGGCTGGCTTTGAGGGTGGCCAAATGCCCCTTCACATGCGTCTGCCGAAGC
>JBIIOS010000138.1:0-4693 GCA_044336805.1 Candidatus Nanopelagicales bacterium | reverse complement strand
CGGGAGTTGATCAAGTGGGCGCCGAAGCCCGTGCCGCGGCGCTGGGAACCCGGTCGATCAAGAAAGAATCCAAGATCTGGGCAATAGACATGGCAATTTCTATGGTGGATCTGACCACCCTCGAAGGGGCCGATACCCCCGGCAAAGTCAAGGCGATGTCCTCAAAAGCCCTGCATCCAGATCCCACCGATCCAAGTACCCCCAGCGTTGCCGCAGTCTGTGTCTACGGTGATCTCGTCTACGCCGCAAGGGAAGTAGTGGGAGACCGAATCCACGTCGCCGCGGTTGCAACGGCCTTCCCCAGCGGTCGTGCCTCCCTTGACGTCAAGCTCGCTGACACCAAGGACGCAGTCGCTGCCGGCGCCGATGAAATTGACATGGTTATTGATCGCGGTGCCTTTCTCTCGGGGAATTATGGCAAGGTCTTCGACGAAATCATTGCGGTCAAGGAAGTCTGCGGACCGGCTCACCTGAAAGTTATTTTGGAAACCGGTGAGCTCAAGACCCTTGATAATGTCCGCAAAGCAAGTTGGTTAGCAATGAAGGCCGGCGCCGACTTCATCAAAACCAGTACCGGCAAAGTAACCCCCGCCGCCACCCTTCCGGTGACCCTGGTCATGTTGGAAGCGGTGCGGGATTACTACCGGGAAACCAACATCAGAATCGGCGTGAAGGCCGCCGGTGGAATCAAAACCAGCAAAGACGCAATCAAATACCTAGTGTTGGTTAATGAAACAGTTGGCGACGAGTGGCTCACCCCGGACCTATTTCGGTTCGGAGCTTCAACCCTTCTCAATGACCTACTTTTGCAAAGACAAAAAATGATCACCGGCCACTACTCTGGCCCTGACTACGTCACAATCGATTAGACGACGAGAGCGAAAGAAGATACCCATGAGTTTCCCGTACGCTCCCGCACCGGAGTCCACCGCAATTGTGAACATCAAAAGTTCGAACGGCTTGTTCATAAACGGTGAGTTCACGCCCGGACATGGAACCCCGTTCAAGACAATAAACCCCGCAACCGAGGAAGTCCTCGCTGAAATTGCTCAAGCAAACCAAGAAGATGTTGATGCAGCGGTGCGGGCAGCACGCCGAGCCTATGACAAGACGTGGTCAAAAATGCCCGGTCGTGATCGGGGTAAGTACCTTTTCCGCATTGCTCGCCTGATTCAAGAGCGTGCACGTGAATTCGCTGTCCTTGAAACAATGGACAACGGGAAACCAATTCGGGAAAGCCGTGACGTTGACGTCCCTATTGCGGCAGCGCATTTTTTCTACCACGCAGGCTGGGCAGACAAACTCGAGTTCGCCGGATTTGGTAACAACCCCAAGTCGCTGGGTGTCGCTGCCCAGATCATCCCGTGGAATTTCCCACTGCTCATGTTGGCGTGGAAAATCGCACCAGCACTGGCAACAGGAAATACCGTAGTTCTCAAACCAGCGGAGACCACTCCCCTGACCGCACTTCTCTTTGCTGAGATTTGCCAGCAGGCTTACCTGCCCGCCGGTGTGGTGAACATCCTCACCGGTGACGGCGACACCGGCCGCATGCTCGTTGAACACCCTGATGTCAACAAGATTGCTTTTACTGGCAGCACCGCGGTAGGCCAAGCAATCCAACGCCAGATTGCGGGAAGCAACAAACGTTTAACCCTCGAATTGGGTGGCAAGGCGGCAAACATTGTTTTCGAAGATGCTCCAATCGATCAAGCCGTCGAAGGAATCGTCAACGGGATCTACTTCAATCAGGGTCACGTCTGCTGCGCCGGAAGCCGACTGCTCCTGCAAGAAAATATCGCGGAACAAACTATTGAATCCCTCAAGCGCAGACTCCAAACGCTGCGCCTGGGTGACCCATTAGATAAAAACACCGACATTGGCGCCATCAACTCACGCGAGCAACTCGACCGAATCACCGACCTGACAAAAAGTGGTGACGAAGAAGGCGCGCAGCGTTGGAGCCCTGACTGTGTGCTCCCCGAGAAGGGATTTTGGTTCGCCCCAACAATATTTACCAATGTCACCCAGGCGCACCGGATTGCAAGAGAAGAGATATTCGGTCCCGTACTCAGCGTCCTCACCTTCAGAACTCCTGATGAGGCAATTGAGAAAGCAAATAACACCCCCTACGGCCTCAGCGCTGGAATTTGGACGGAAAAGGGAAGTCGGATTCTTTCGATGGCTAATAAGGTTCGCGCCGGTGTTGTTTGGGCGAATACTTTCAACAGATTTGATCCGGCCAGCCCATTCGGCGGTTTCAAAGAATCCGGCTTTGGCCGCGAAGGTGGCATTCAAGGTTTGGGTGCCTACCTCACGAGCGAGGAGAGCTCATGATCGGCAATGACCGGGTTGAAGTTCGCAAAACCCACAAACTTTTCATTGGCGGTGCATTCCCGCGCAGCGAGTCAGGCCGCACCTACGAGGTCGTCAATACCCGCGGTGAGTTCCTAGCCAATATTGCCAAGGCAAGTAGAAAAGATGCACGCGACGCTGTTATTTCTGCCCGTACTGGATTCAACTCGTGGTCCAAAGCAACCGCCTACAACCGCGGACAGGTTCTTTACCGGATCGCGGAAGTAATGGAAGGTCGCAAAGACCAATTCGTCAACGACATCCAGGACGCAGAAGGCATCAGTAACAAAAAAGCAGCAGCGCAAACTGATCAAGCAATTGATCGTGTTGTTTGGTACGCCGGCTGGGCGGATAAGTACTCTCAAGTACTCGGAAACACCAACCCTGTCGCCGGACCATTTTTCAACTTCAGCATTCCCGAACCAACAGGTGTCGTCGCAGCAGTTGCTCCACAAGATTCCAGCCTGCTGGGACTCATTAGTGTCATCGCGCCAATTCTCGTGAGCGGCAACTCGGTGATTGTGATTGCCAGCACCAACTCACCCATCCCAGCGATCACACTGAGTGAATGCTTAGCAACCAGTGATGTTGTCGCCGGCAATATCAATATTCTCACCGGTGATCCAGCAGAAATCATGCCTTCACTTGCAAGCCACCTTGATGTCAACGCCCTCGACCTCACCGGAGTCACCGACCCCGAACTTCAGGCATCCCTAGAAGTTGAGGCCGCCGGAAGTGTCAAGCGAGTACGCAAGGCCCCAATCAACCCCAACTGGCAAGCAACCCCAACACTTTCCAGAATTCGAGCTTTCACGGAGATAAAAACCGTGTGGCACCCAATGGGCGTGTAGTAGCCACGGCATCACTAAATGAAGGTGCTCAAGCCCATTTCGTGTGCTGCTTTGTTCAGTTTGGCATCAAAACTCAACACGGGTTCGCCGAGTTCGCGCGCCGCATCAATGACGTAGCAGTCAGGCAGCGGCAGGCCCGAGGTGTGACGAATAGTGGCAACACGAACGGCTCCTTCCAGCCCACTGGAATTCACAATCGTTGCTTCAAGTCTTTCCAACACAAAAAGCACATGAGGTACGACCTCGTGGGCACTAGCCCTGACAAGTGACTCCGCAACGGAAACCTCATGAATCTCAATGGTCTGCGCGCCAGAGATCCGTTGGGTGGCATCGCTGTTGTGTTTATCCGCGGGATTCAAGAATGCAATGAATGCACTTGAGTCAAGAAGCATCGCGCTCCCACATATCGCGCAATTCGGAAATGGTTGCACCTTCGTATACGCCACCTAAATGAGCTCGGACATATTTTTGAATTTCCTGCACTTGCAGCAGCCTGCGGGTACGTGCTTCCACTGCGGATGCAGAGCCAAGTTCAGCCAACCGACACACCTGCGTTGACTTGGATTCCCCTGGCCACAGTTCCTCAGCAACCGCCAACGCCCGCGCCAATTCAGGGGTTTCTGTTACCTGAATCCGAGGCTTTGTTGTGGGCATTCATGAAGTGTACCACTTGAAGTAACTAGGTGGTACTCTCATCGCTGGTTGTAGCCCGGGACCGCCTACGCCAAAGGTACGCGCCTATGCCAACCGCAGCAATGACGCCAACTGCCAAGAAAACAACTGGCAGCACCCGCCGCCCGGTTTCAATTACTTCTTCGGCACGAACCACAACTTCATCTGCCACGGCGAGAACGGAATCAGCTCGCTCTAACACCGCCCGAACATCAACGAGCTTGTTGTGGCTTTCACCGAGTACGTCGAGTACCGAATGAGTGTTCACGATTCTTCCCCTATTGATTGGAGATTCGCTGGCTTAATTCCGCCCGAATCTGCGCATACCCTGGCTTTATTTGCGTATTAATAATCTCAAGTCGCTCATCAAATCCGAGAAATGCACTCTTCATCGCGTTAACGGTCAACCATTCCATGTCTTTCAATCCCCAGCCGAATGCTTGGCTCAGGAGATCCATTTCATGTGACATTGATGTTCCTGACATCAAGCGATTGTCAGTGTTAACCGTCACCCGGAAGCCCAGGGTGCGCAGCAATCCGATCGGGTGGGTCGCGATTGAAGCAGCAGCGCCAGTCTGAACATTGGATGTAGGGCACAACTCCAATGGAATTCGACGGTCACGAACGTACGCTGCTAATTTCCCAAGCGTGACGCTCCCATCGGGGGCAACGTTGATGTCATCCATGATTCGCACGCCGTGACCCAATCGGTCTGCACCGCACCACTGAATTGCTTCCCAAATGGAGGGCAAACCAAAAGCTTCACCTGCGTGAATCGTGAAGTGGGCGTTCTCCCTGCGCAAGTATTCAAATGC
>JBIIOS010000137.1:0-4706 GCA_044336805.1 Candidatus Nanopelagicales bacterium | reverse complement strand
AGGTGATCTGCCATGGAATCCCTGACACAACCATGCTCGAAGACGGCGATATCTGCAATATCGATATCACCGCATTCATTGGTGGGGTTCATGGAGACACCAATGCAACATTCCTCTGCGGGGACGTTGACGAAGAAGCACGTCTCCTCGTCGAACGAACCAAGGAGGCGACCATGCGGGCAATAGCGGCGGTGAAACCGGGGCGCCCGGTAAACGTCATTGGTCGAGTAATCGAAAGTTACGCTAAAAGATTCAACTACGGAGTCATTCGAGACTTCACCGGGCACGGAATTAGTACTGCTTTTCACAGCGGACTGATAATCCCGCATTTTGATGATCCAAGTGCTGATCAAGAGTTGAAAGTGGGCATGACCTTCACGATTGAGCCAATGCTCACACTGGGAACTATCGCATTCGACATGTGGAAAGACGATTGGACCGCAACTACCAAGGACAAGAGTTGGACCGCACAATTTGAGCACACTTTGGTGGTTCGTGAAAATGGTGCAGAGATCCTCACTCTTGCCGATCCCACCACCTAGACTCCTTCCTGCGATGACTTTCACACTCTCAATTGATGTTGGCGGCACTGGAATTAAAGCCATGGTTCTCAACGAACAATGTGAGCCCGTCTCTGAGCGTTCTCGGCGTGAAACTCCCTACCCCTGTCCCCCTGAACTATTTCTACAAATAGTCAGCGAATTGGTGGCGGACCAACCTTTTTTTGAACGGGTCTCGGTTGGTTTCCCCGCGATGGTGCGCAATGGTCACATCTACCGCGCCACCGCGTACTCGCGCGCCGTAAAAAGTGGTCCCCGCGATCCTGAACTTTTTGCCCTCTGGCATGGCTACCCACTACAAGACCGGATTTCCGAACTTGTGAACGTCCCCACATTAGTAATCAATGATGCAGATATGCAGGGGTGTGCTGCCGTCACTGGAGCAGGCCTCGAGTTCGTCGTGACGCTGGGAACAGGGGTCGGTACGGGCGCTTTCAATAATGGCCGACTGCTCCCACACATGGAATTGTCCCATGGATCTTTTGCCGGAACCAATATCGACATTGCCCTTGGTGACGCGCAACGAAAGGAAATTGGCGATAAAGCATGGCGACCACTTGTCACGAAAGCCCTCGTCGATTTTGACGCTATGTTTTTCCCTGACAAAATGTTTATCGGCGGGGGTAATGCCAAACGCCTGAGAGAAGAGGACTTAATACCTGGTTGCGAGATCGTCCCCAACACCGCCGGTCTTATTGGTGGGGTTCGAGCATGGGAGTTAGCAACATGACCCGGTGGCTTAGCCAGAAGGAACAAGAATCATGGCGTGCATGGCTAGACATGTCGCGCCTTCTCCCCGATCGACTCAGTCGAGAGTTGAGCACCAAACATGGCTTGTCGGGCGCCGACTACGAAATTCTGGCTCAACTATCAGAAAACCCGGATCGACGTATCCGCATGAGTGACTTGGCCGATCGAACCCTGTCCTCGCGTAGTCGACTCACCCATCAATTCGACCGCTTAGCTAAACAGGGATTTGTCACTCGAGAACCGTGCACCGATGACGGCCGCGGCTCATGGGCAGTGCTTACTCAGCTGGGGTGGGAGAAAATTGACGGGGTGGCACCTGTGCACGTGGCTACCGTGCGAGAGCACTTCGTGGATCTTTTGACCCCAAGTGAATTCGAGGAATTGGGCCGAATTTCGCGCAAGATTTCGGAGCATTTACAGAGCATAAATCTCGAGAACCGCGACTAAATCGAGGTACACATCGCGATATCACGGCCACTTGGATCAGACGTCCACTGAACATTGATTGCTGTGCCATAAGCGTTCGAAAGTAGTTCCGATGTCAATATTTCTTTGGTAGGTCCCGCACCGACAATCGCGTGTTCGCCCATCAGAATCACGTGCGTCGCTAGGCCTGAAATCCATGACAGATTGTGGCTGCTCACAACAAGCGTTCGACCCCTTTGATGCAGGCTGCGCAGCGTGGCATCTAATTCATTGTTGCCAATCAGGTCAAGATCTGAATCAGGTTCGTCAAAGAACATGAGTGGACAATCTTGGGCAATTACTCGAGCGATATGTACACGTTTGCGCTCACCACCCGAGAGTTGATTGATAGGACGATCGCGCAGGGATGTGACTTGGGTAGCCCGCATTGCGCTCTCCATGACGCTGTTATCTTCTTGCATCCGGTCAGTTCCACGCCATGGGGCGCGACCCCACGCAACGACCTCTGCAACCGTGAATCCAAATGAAACCGCTAGGTCTTGCCCCAGAACTGAGCGTGCGCGAGCCAATTCCCGAACGCTTAGATCTCGAATTGGCCGAGAGTTGAATTCGACAATCCCAGGGTTGACTTCCCAGCGCCGTTGGGGCCAATTACCGCGTGGATTTCGCCCTGGCCCACTTCAACGCTCACCGCATCAAGGCGAAGTTGTCCGCCTTCTCCGAGGACCGTGCACGAACGCGCAGCAAGAATCATGCCCAACCACCTTGCCTATTTCGAGCCCTGCCAAGGAGAACGAAAAACACCGGTGCTCCGACAATCGCCATCACACTGCCCACGGGGATTTCAATCGGACTCAATGCCAATCGTGCGATCGTATCTGCGAGCAGGAGCACGACCGCTCCACCAATGGCGCTAAGGACAAGCAATTGTCGATGCGCCGGACCAACGACCAACCGGATTGCATGTGGAACAACGAGGCCCAGGAATGCAATTACCCCGACCACCGCGACTCCGGCCGCCGTGAGCAAAACGGCAGCGAAAAGTGCGAGTGTGCGAATCCGAGAAACAGGTATTCCACTGGCATAAGCACCTTCGTCTCCCAAAGCCATCAGGTCCAGTGAAGGGGCAAGATAGAAAGCTAACACAACCCCGATTGCGACCGCGGGCCACATTGAGTTCACCCCCGCCCAATTGCTCAAAGCAAATGATCCAGTTGTCCAGAAGGTTACAGATCGAACGCCCGCTAGGTCGCTCATGGAAGCAATGATTGCGATCAAAGCGGCGCCAAATGCGCTCACTGCAATCCCAGCCAGCAGAACCGTGACCACTTCTATTCGACCGTTGCTCCGAGAAACCCACACCACAACGGCCATTGCAATACTGGAACCGACAACGGCAGCGGTCGTGACCCCAATTGAATTAAATGGCAGCCCAATTGCAGCCCCAAGAACAGCACCCAGCGCCGCTCCTGCGGAAACGCCAACTAACGCCGGGTCTGCGAGCGGGTTTCGAAGCGAGCCCTGCAACAAAACACCCGCACTCGCCAAGCCGATTCCAACCAATATTGCTGCGATGGTACGTGGCAACCTGATATTCCAGATAACCACCGAGTCAGCACCCGCCGAACCGAACCTCAGTGAGATGGCAACCAGGACAATAAAAATCAGCGTTAGAATGATTCCCAGTACCCAAGCCTTGCCAGCCCTTGTCATTGGGCATTCAACTCAGAAAATGCCTGATTGAGCGCAAGAACAAGTTCACCCGTTCGCGGACCGAATGACAGCAACATTGTGTCCTCTACTGCAATAACAGATCGGGATGCGGCCGCCTTTGTTTGAGCCACCCCCGGCAACTGCAATAGACCATCAATTCCGCCAACCGATTGCAGGCCATTAGTCATCACGAGCAATACGTCGGGGTCGAGCTTGATAAGTTCTTCGGCACTTAACGGAGTAAATGCTCCGAGTTGTGCTTGTTCACCAATGTCAATGCCACCGGCCTCCTTGATCATTGAATCGGCGCCCGATCCTGCACCGCCCAAAAGATAAATGGCTGAGGTACCCCGCAGGTAGAGGAACGCAACTTTCGGAGTTGCTGGCAACGACAGTTGCTCGGTTCCAGCAGTCAGTGTCGATACGTAGTCCACCGCAAGGGCAGGTGCTCCAACCGCACTTCCTATTGCACTCACTTTGGAGCCAATGTCAGCGATCGTCCAGGCTTCGGGGACCTCAACAACTCTTATCCCGGCATTTTTTAGCGAATCAATCGATTCTTGTGGGCCACTGGACGCGTCAATGAGAACAAGATCAGGCTTAAGAGCGATGACACTCTCCACATTAATTTCATGGCCACTTGTAACAACAGGTGTGTCTGTTATCTCGGGGGCGTTACTGGTTTCATCTCGCCCCACAATTCTGGATCCCCCGCCGAGGGCGACAACTACTTCACCCGAGCCGTTAGCGATCGTCACAATTCGTTGCGCCGCACTGGATGGCCACGGTTCCGTGAAGGGCGCCGCAAAAGCGATATCCGACGACGTAATCTCAATAGGACGAACAGCGGCACCAGAGCTTTGCGATTGTGAAGTTTGAGAAGTGGGCTCACTCGTGCAACCGCTGAGTAACGACAAAGTGAACCCTGTGACTGCAATTCCGAGCACCGCAATCCCGAATTTCCTCACGGGGACATTATCAAGGCTTGGGTGAATGCTTTCCCGGCACGTTGTCGGGATCGGCCGACAACGTGTCAGGCAACCCTGCTTCACAATGCCTAGCCTTTCCCTCATGAGAAGAACACGCAGATTCCAGATGCTTGCGGTTACCTCAGTGATGTGTGGAGCAATTGTGCTGCCCACATTCAATTCCGTGGCTGGAGCAACTGTGGTGCCGACAAAGACCACAAAAAGTGGATCTGCCACGTTATCCGCGACTCCGGTTAAGAACTTGAATTCGACGAATGCCCGCGTGAAG
>JBIIOS010000021.1:0-18211 GCA_044336805.1 Candidatus Nanopelagicales bacterium | reverse complement strand
GTCAATGAATCGATTCCGAACATGCCGAGGTTCGAAATGGTGCCAATTGCTCCCTGCAAACTCTCTGGCTTGAGGCGCTTGTTTTTTACGTCGTTACTCAAGTTGTGGACTTCTTCACCGATCTTCCATAATGACTTTGATTCGGCATCACGAATGACAGGAACTACTAGGTCGAAATCGCCATCGGCAACCGCAAGCCCGATGGCAGAAACAGGATGTGTAGCAATTCCCTCGGGTACCCAAGTCACTCTTGACGCGGGTACTTCTTGCATGGCTACTGCAAGTGCTCGGACAAAGAATGCCGACAGTGATGGTGGCTCAAGGTCACTGCGACGCAATTGTTCTTTGAATTCAATGAGAGCAGCCAGTGGGACATCTCGTGAGATTGAGAAGTGTGGAATTGTGTTTGTGGAGTGAACCATTGCCGAAGCCATTGCCTTTTGACGTGACGTCAATTCAGTGACGTGGGTGTTCGACTTGCGACTAATTGCTGTCTCAATGTCGGCTCGGACAAGACGTCCCCCGGGCCCTGACCCGGGAGCAATTGACGCGAGATCCAGCCCTGCCTCGCGAGCCAACTTTCGAGCCAGTGGGGAGGAAACAAGGGGGCGTCCCTTAGCAGTGTCGGCAGGAGTAATACTTTTGGTAACTTCCGTCGACTCGTTAACTTGCTCTACCTGAACTTGTGGCTCAATTGGTGAAGATTGTTTCGCGGGAACATCTGTCCCTTTATCCGTTCCAGAGAGGATGAGTTTTCCTGATGTGTAATCATCAATTTCTGAACCACTGAGCACGTAGGCAAGGACACCACCGACTTCGACGGTCGCTCCGGCGGTCACCGCGGCGACGAATAGGCCGTCACCTTCAGCACAGACCTCGACCATAGCCTTTTCGGTTTCAACTTCCGCTAGGACGTCGCCTGCGGAAACTTGAGATTCACTGGCCACTAGCCAGGTCGCCAAGATTGCTTCAGTCATTGCATCCGATGTTCTTGGCAGGATCAACTCGCTAATAGGCATGATTACACCTTCGGGTTTGAGAGGAAGACATCATTTGGCTGTATATCCTCCGTCGACTGTAAACACAGATCCAGTGACCCATTCTGCTTCTGGCGAAGCAAGAAAAGCACAGACCGCGGCAACGTCCTTCGGTTGGCCGAATCGTGGCCATGGCGTAGCAACTCGCATAACATCGAGAACTTCCGGCTGCTCAACAAATTCGCGAACCATGCCAGTGACAATGAATCCTGGACACACAACATTTACTGCAATCTGATGTTCAGCACAATCCAGCGCAATAGCGCGCGTCATGTTAACGACGCCACCCTTTGACGCACAGTACCCAGGTTCATTACCGATCCCGACAAGTCCACCAACTGATGCAATGTTGATAATTCGACCTGGTGTTCCGGCATCTCGAAGGTGTGTAGCCATTGCTTTGCAACCGTTCCAGACACCCTTGAGGTTCACTGCGATTGCCGCGTCAAAGGCTTCTTCGGTTTCGTCGAAAATCGTGTTGAGCCCCGTGAAGTAGCCGGCGTTGTTGACGAGTATGTCAACCGAACCAAACTTCTTGACACCTGCATTAATTACATTTTTGAAATTTGCGATTGCTGAGACATCGCAATTCACGAAAATTGACTGACCTCCTTGAGAGCCAATCAGCTCGTGAGTGGGAATTTCTTTATCATCTTCGAATCCATCGGAGCGAGCATTTGGGCTCAGGTCGGCACACACGATATTGAAACCTGATTGCGCAAGTCTCAAGGCGATAGCCCGACCATTTCCAGAACTAGAACCAGTGACTATTGCGGTTTGACCGGATGCGCTACTCATTGATGGCTCGACCGCCTCGACTGTATTGCTTACCCTGATAAACGGCGCGAATTCCGTCTTTTATGTCATTCAGGCCTGGAATCACCACTGCTTCCAAATCCTTTGTGTAGGGAACGGGAAGATTTGCAGAACACACGCGGACTATTGGAGCATCAAGGAAATCGAATGCCTGAAGAGAAACTTCAAAACCTATCTCGGCCGCCCAACCAGCCCTCTCAACGGCTTCATGAGCAATGACGCAACGTCCGGTTTTTTTCACTGAAGTCAGAATGGTTTCTAGATCCAGTGGGACCAAGGTTCTTGGATCAATTACCTCAACGTCAATGCCTTCTTCTTCAAACAATTGATCGGCTGCCTTGAGAGCGAGTTGAAGCATTACTTGCGTGGCCACGAGCGTGACGTCTTTGCCTTCTCTACGAATCAGGGCCTGACCGAAAGGAATTGGTTCAATGACATCGGGTACTTCACCTTTCATGAAGTACAGCAATTTATGTTCAAGGAACAGAACTGGGTTGTCATCGCGGATTGCGGTTTTCAATAGCCCCGCGGCGTCTGCAGGGGTGGTGGGAACAACGACCTTGATGCCAGGAACATGCATAAACCAAGTCTCAAAAGACTGTGAATGCTGAGCCGCCTTACCCCCTGCTGCTCCGAGATTTGTTCGAACAACTAGTGGAACTTTTGCTTGCCCACCAAACATGTAACGCATCTTGGCTGCCTGATTCACGAGCGGATCCATGACAAGAGTCAAAAAATCGCTGTACATCACTTCAACTACCGGCCGGCTACCAACAAGTGCCGCACCCACCCCCATGGAAACAAAACCTTCTTCGCTGATCGGGGTGTCAAGAACGCGCTGGGATCCAAATTCGTCGAGAAGCCCCTTCGTGACTGAAAAGACTCCACCTCCGTCACCCCAAACTCCAATGTCTTCTCCCATGATAAAAACATTCGGGTCACGATTCATTTCTTCGCGCAGCGCCTTATTCAGAGCAGCGCTGTAGGTCATTTCAGGCATAAACGTCCTCCCATGCTTGCTGTGGATCGGGGAACGGTGCGGCGCTTGCTTGAACAAGTGCTTCGTCCACCATCGCTTTGACATCGGATTCCATGCTGGTGACATCTTCGGTTGTGAGCACACCAGCGGAAACTAGACGTTGAATCTGTCGTGGAATTGGATCTCGTTCTAGCCATAAATCCGCTTCAGCGCTATCGCGGTAGGCCATCGTGTCACCGGAAAAGTGCCCCTCAAATCGATAACATTCGGCAGCAATAAATTGAGGGCCTTCGCCTGCTCGTGCACGTGCGGCTGCAGCTTGCACCGCGTCAAACACGGCACCAACATCCATCCCGTCGATCTCAACACCCGATATGCCAACGGCACCGGCGCGATCGACAATTGCTCCAACAGCAAGCATGTCTTCTGGTCGGGCACTCATCGCGAAATGGTTGTTTTCGCAGAGAAAGATAACGGGAAGATTCCAAATCTTGGCCATATTTGCTGTTTCCAAGAATGTACCTTGGTTTAGGGCGCCCTCACCAAAAAACGACAGTACGACGGCGTCTGATCCACGTAACTTTAACGAAAGGGCCGCGCCCGCCGCGATACCAAAATTCCCGCCCACGATTCCATTGGCACCCAACATGTTCACACTGAAATCAGCGATATGCATGCTTCCGCCTTTACCGCGGCAGAATCCCGTCTCACGACCAAGCAGCTCTGCTGTCATGCGTGTGAGATCGGCTCCCTTCGCAATTGTGTGACCGTGTCCACGATGTGTCGAAGTCACGTAGTCCTCAGAGCGCAATGCCAAACAAGCCCCAACGGCAACGGCCTCTTGTCCTATCGCTGAATGGCTTGAACCCTGAATCAACCCCTTGTTGTACAGGGTCGGCAGATTGGAGTCGAATGCGCGCACAAGCATCATGGTTCGCAGCAGTCGCACCTCAAGCTCACTATCAAGCTTGCTCTTTTTACTGTCCTTGGCCACGGTCACGCCTTCCCCAATAGTTGTGCACGCTCACATCTCTCCAAAAGCTAATTGCTGCAGTTGATCAACTTTTTGTCGATCTGAGGCTTGAATTACCGGGTTACTGCGACCGATGGATACCAACTGGATTTCTGTTGCAACGTCTGCAGCTCGCGAAATGTTTTGTTCAATCAGCAAAACCCCAACGTTTCGAGCAGTGAATTCTGTGATCGTCTGGTAAATAACCTCTACCATTGCGGGCGACAGCCCAAGAGAAGGTTCATCCAATAGCAAGTAGCTCGGATCGCTGAGGAATGCTTTGCCCAGTGCAACCATTTGACGTTGGCCGCCGGAGAGAGTCCCAACGGGCGCCTTGGGACGTTCGGCAATTATCGGGAAAATTGCTTGCACTTCTTCCAGGCGTTCCCGAGAGACATTGCCAAGCCCTAGTAGCAAATTCTCAATAATGGTCAACTCACCAAAAAGGTTAACTGATTCATGAACCACTGCAATTCGCGCTTCACGAGCGCGTCGATGCGTTGGCCACCCACTTATGTCCGTCCCATTTACTGTGACGGCACCCGTTGAACGGATTAACCCCATGATGGCACGCACGGTCGTTGTCTTTCCTGCACCGTTTGTACCTACTAGAGCCAGGACTTGTCCGGGCGTGACGCGGACAGATACGTCAAACAGGGCTTGAGTTGGCCCATACCAGGCAGCAAGTGACTTTGTTTCAAGCACGGGCTGCACCTCCAAAGTAAGAATTAAGAACACTTTGATCCGCTAGTACCTCATTCGTGGCACCCTCTGCCAACAAAGTTCCTTCAGCCAGCACGTATGTGTAATCGCACACATTTCTCACAACGGCAACGTCATGTTCAACCAAAACCATAAGTGTCGGCCTTTGCTCGGCAATCCGGTGCAGAATGCGTTCCAACTGACGTCTTTCACCATGGTCAAGTCCGGCCGCAGGCTCATCGAGCAACAAGACCTTTGGTTGAGCGACAAGTACTCGTGCGATTTCCACAAATCGCCGCATCGCAGATGAAAGTTTGGCTACTTGAACATCTTGAATGTCAGATATTCCCACGATTTCCTCGATTTCTCGAGAACGTTCCTGCGCCAGCTTGTTCCACTTTCGGTAACCGGGGGTAGCAAACATCTGACGCACACTCCCAGGGCCATCCATCGGCTGACAGCCCAAAAGGACATTTGTGCGCACTGTCTCATCATTGAGAAGTCGGGCAGTCTGGAAACTGCGGACAATTCCCAGAGCTACTCGCTTCTGGATAGACAAGCGCGTGATGTTAACGGAATCCAACTGAACGGATCCTTCTGTTGCAGAAACAAATCCTGCGATGGTGCTCAGCAATGTCGTCTTGCCAGCACCATTTGGTCCAATGAGACCAATTTTCGCCGGACCGTTCATAGATATTGTCACGTTATTGAGCGCTGCAATTGCACCAAAATTCACTGAGACATTCTCGAGGGATAGATGGGTCATGTTTTCACCGCTTGCGTGGATGATTCACGGCGAGATCGCACAGCTTGGCTAATGACGCCAGCAATGCCTGATGGGAACACCATGATCACGAGGAGAAGAACGGCTCCGGAAAGAACAACGTAAACGCTGCTGAGTCCGACTGTCGTAAATAGTGCTGGAACGATTACCAAGTAAATGGCGCCAATCCAAGCACCCATAGTCGATCGAGACCCACCGAGGATTATGGCGACCAGCAAATAAATGCTGTTAAATAGGCTGAATGAAGTTGGTGAAATTGACCCTGATGAGTGGGCGATAAGAACTCCGGACACACCAGCAGCGACTGCCGCAAAAATAAAGGCAAAGAGTTTGGTTCTCCATACGCTCACGCCAACAGATTCGGCGGCCAGCTGTGACTCACGGATGGCTGCCATGGCCCTGCCCACCTTCGTTGAAGGCAAGTGCCAAGCTAACACGCTGAATATCAGAGCGAGCAGTAATGCGACTACGTAAATAGTTGTTCCAGACTTTCCGTCAATCGGACCTAGCAGCATGGGAGGAGCAAAAAGACCCTGCTCGCCACCAGTTAAGTCTTTGGCATCTCTGAGGAACCACTGAAACAACTCACCAAAAGCGAGAGTCAATAAGGCGAATCGAAGCCCGCTAACCCTCAGGGCCGGAATTGCGATGATTGCGGCGATGACCGCACAAATCAGCATGACAAGCAGTAACTCATAAATTAGTGTGAGAGATAAACGTTCAGTAACAATGGCCGCTGAATAAGCCCCGATACCCACGAATGCTGCCTGGCCTAAGGAGAGTTGTCCTGCGTCACCAAATAAAACCTTCAGTCCCAGCAACGCGATTACATAAGCGAGCAAGGAGGTGACGAGGAAAAGCCAATAGCGATTCAGAACAGTTGGTGCAGCGGCAGCCACGATCACGAGTAACGGAACGGCAATGAGAGCGATTCGACGATTTGACATTAGGCGCGGGCCTCACGTCGTTCGTCCAAGAATCGTTTTGGCAACACAGCCAATAACACGATCACCAAAATGAACAGCGAAGCCGTCCCCGCTGTTGAACCAAAGATAAAAGCAGACCAATTTTGATACAAAGCCAAACCAAACGCGATGAGAATGGGTGCGGCAAAGCGATCCAAGCCACCGAGGATTCCAGCTACGAAGGCGCTAATTAAGAATGGTGTCATGTAATAAGGATCAACGGAAAGTCTGGATGCGATTATTACGCCGACGATTCCGGCCAATAGACCCGAAACCGTCCAAGTGATGGCTTTCACTCGACTAACGTTCACTCCCATTGAACGGGCGAGATCCGGGTTCATTGCGCTTGCTCTCATTGAAACACCTGGCCGAGTGCGCAGGAAAACTGCGAAGCCAATCAAAATCACCACAGTGCCAACGAGGACAACTATTTGATTTGCATTCAGGACTACGGACCGAAAGCCAAATTGCAAGTCGCTACCGAGTGGAACGAAAGATTTTGTTTGTGTTCCTAGGAACGTTTCAGCAGCCGCAGTAAGAAGGAGCATGATTCCCAAGGTGACCACGAGATCCTGGCCGCCGAGTGCCCCGCGTTTGGCTAGGCGTTCAATAAATATGCGGTCTGTTAATAATGAAAGAACTGCGGCAAGTATTAAGCCAGTTACGATTGCCAGCCAGATGGGCATTATTTCGGCTGCGAAAATCCCGTAAGCACCATATGCCGCGATCATGCCGAGTTGTCCTTGAGCAAAGTTCACGGCTCGACTAACCCGAAAAACGATCAGAATTCCAAGAAGAAGCAGTGCGTAAACGGAGCCCGTTGCTAATCCGGCCAGAGTGATTTGGACCGCTCCGTCGAAGCTGATGCTATTCACTTTCACCTTTCCGGGATTTAGGTTGTAGTAGTTTGCCGCGGAATCTCTGAGAGATTCCGCGGCAAACCAACTGCGGGGTTTCCTTAGTTTTTAGGAAACAGGAGCGAATGGTGCAACTTGAACCACTTCGCCATTCTTAACTTCTGCTACGCCCACTGCTGTGGTTCCCTGGCGGGAATCAGCGGAGAACGTTACTGGTGGGATAAGACCAGTTTCGAAGCCCGTCATTGTTTGCAGGCTGTACTCCAAGCAACTACGGGTCAAAGCGGGAGCGTTCTTAAGCGCTTCAACTGTTACCAGTGCTTGTGCGTAGCCGACTGCATTCCACAGTGTGGGATCCGCTCCAGTTGCTGCCTTGAACTTGGAGACGAACTCCTGCACCTTGGGATCATCGCTATTCAATGGTGCAGCCTTTGTGGCGGCAACAAGGCCCTCAGTATCTTCACCGAATGCAGCAATCCAGCCACCGTCGGTCATATCTGATTGGGTCAACCACCGAGGGTTGTAGCCGATCTTCTTAGCTGCCTGAATTACCTGTCCGGTTCCGGTTGGCTGGTTGATGCTGATAACCCAGTCTGCTCCGGAGTCCTTGAGTTCCTGGACCATTGGTGAGTAGTCAGTTGTAGTGGCCTCAACAGGAACGATGGTCGTCAATTCGTAATCCGTTCCTTCGAGTGCGTTCTGCACACCCTTGAGAGCATCGTCGCCGACGTCACCCTGCATCTGAATCATGGCAAGTTTCGTAGGCTTGATTGTGTCAATCAGATACCGTGTTGAAACCTGGAATTCATCAACGAAGTTTGGCCAAATCATGTACACATTTGGGTTTTCGATAACGCCCACTTGGTTCGATGGAGCGTAAGGACCAATTGCTGGGATTTCCTCTGACATGATGTAGGGAAGAACAGCAACAAAGTTTGGAGTTCCAATGCTTCCGGAGAAGGCGAAAACTCCATCTTGTTCATTCAAACGACGCGCAGCGGCTTGGGCCTCTGCTGGATCGTACATATCGTCTGCAGTCACAAATTCGATCATGCGTCCGTCGATGCCACCCGCGGCGTTTACTTCATCAAAGACCACTTGCTGGCCCAAGAGCGCGCCATTGCCTGGGTCCGCTACTGGCCCTGTCATTGGTGTAAATGCACCGAGGATGATCTTGTCTTCTGTGATGCCTTGGCTATTGCCGTTAACATCGCATACTTCGGCTTCTACTGTTTCTGCTGTTTCAGCTGCGCTGGATTCAGTAGTTTCTGCAGCGCCCGTGGTCTCTTCGGTGTCCGATTGAGTTGCGCACGCAGCAACTAATACGACGACTGATCCGAGAGCCACAAAGCTCTTGATGAATGAGGTTCGCGACATTCGATTCCTTTCAATTTGGAGTGGTGGATTTGCTAGCCATATTAATGGTGACCTATTGCATAATTGGTAGTACCATCAACTTGTTGGTACTACCAAAGTGCATTTATTGGCCGCTGTCAGCCGATTTATCAAATTGTGATACAAACCGCTGAAGAGGAGAAATCTCATGCGTGCAGTCGCTTATGAGGCGAGTGGCCCTGCTGACCAGGTTCTCTCGATCAGGGAGGTTCCTGAGCCGACTCCTGGTGACGGTGAGGTTCGAGTGCTCATGCACTTCTCCGCTGTGAACCCGACAGATGTCAAGCGTAGATTGGTCGAAACACCACAGTTCGGGGCCTTTCAAGTCCCTCACCACGACGGCAGTGGAGTCATTGATCAGGTAGGCCCTGGGGTGTCCATGGAACTTCTCGGACAACGAGTATGGGTTTACCATGGTGCCCATGGCCGAAAGTTTGGTACGGCAGCCGAGTACATCTGCCTTGCCCAAGACCAAGTCATCCCTTTACCTGACCAAATCTCACTTTTGACGGCTGCTCTTATCGGTATTCCAATGATGACGGCAGCTCACGCTCTTAGTCTTTGCCAAGATCTAGAGGGTAAGAACGTTCTTATCTCTGGAGGTGCTGGCGCGGTGGGTTCGGCAGCGATAAGTCTTGCGAAATATAGGGGCGCTCACGTGATTACTACCGTGAGTTCCACCGAAAAGGCTTTGGTTGCGGAGCAAGCCGGTGCGCACGTAATTATTAATCACCAAGTGGAGAACCTGGGCGCTGCCCTTGAATCCCAGGGAAGCAAAATCGATTTGGTCATAGATGTAGCGATCGGCACGTACTTACCCAGCTATCTACCGCACCTGGCTAATAATGCGCGAATTGTCAGCTATTCAAGCGATGGTCCTGAACTAACAACATCTGTGCGCCCATTGATGTTTATTAATGCTGGCATAGATTTTTTTGTTGTCTTCAATTTGAATCAATCGGAAATTCAACAAGCTGTCTCGACGGTTTGTCAGGCTCTCTCTGATGGCGTTTACCCAATGCTTCCTGTGAAGGCGTTTTCCCTTGACGATTGCGCAGCCGCACATAAATATGTCGAAGACCGGTCATTGGGTCGGGCGGTTTTACACATCAGCGAGTCGCTTTCTTTGATTTCGACTTGACCGGAAGAACTACCATGCTGTCGAATGTCAAGAAGTGTCGATCTACTGCTGCAGCCGCTCTATCCGGATCTCGCATTTCGATCGCCCGAACGATCTCTAGATGCAAATCGACGAGTATTGATTTAACGCCCGCGCTCTGATCCCACCGTTGATTTCGATAGTGGAGTGATTTAAACAGTGAAATCTGAAGGGCATCGGCGAAAAAGGACAAGCCCGGGCTACCTGACATGCGCATGAGATGGTTGTGGAATGCGATATCTGCATTCGCAATCTCTTTAACTCGCGTTCCGTGTTCGAAAATGTAAATGCACCGATACATTTCATCAAGATCTGCAACGGGCGCAATGGCTGCCTGTTTTGCGCTTTCCCGCTCGAGTGCAATACGAACTATGTGTAAGTCGTCATGTGACACATGGGCGCTGGCCAGCATGAGATCCAACAGTGATGCTAATCCGTTCGAATCAAGCTGCCGGACAAATGTTCCTGAACCCTGGCGCCTTTCTAAAATGCCAAGAATCTCAAAACCTTGAAGGCGATCCCTCAAAGCGACGCGACTAACACCAAGGGATATTGACATGTCGCGTTCACTTGGCAGACGACGGTCTGGTCCGACTCCTTGGATGAGTTGAGCCAACTTTTGGACAATGGGATCACCCTGACTTGCATCAGGTGGTCGGTCCACGCTAACGAGACGAGTCATTACTCACTCGCGAATCATGTGCCAACAACGTATGTGTCCTAACTGTCTTCTGCAGAAACTGCTTCCAATATGACTGCCTCATGTAAAAATAGATACTAGTCTGTTTCGCAAATTTCACTGAACGCGTGGTGTTTTTTCATCATGTACGGGTTAACGGCCCCCAACGCAACACTGTTCCGCAACTGAGTGTTGGGATCCGGCGCTGTGAAGGAATTATGAAATTGAGCGGCTTTCTTTGACATTCAGCATCCATAATTATCACATATTTAAGACTGAGAGCGAGCGGAGTGAACATGGAGATGAGTAAGTCGGAATCAGAGATGGACGGCTATGGTGACGGTCGTAGTCAAGCGAGACTCATAAGAGGGATTCTTGGAGCTGGTTCGCTCGTCTTTCTAGTCAGCTCTGTTGTCTTGATCGTTCTGCCAACGTACTTCGGTGAACTGTTAGGACTAACTACATCAGAAACAAGTGATTGGGCCTTGCGCATGATGGGCGCAACATTGCTTGCATTGAGTGGTCAGATGTGGTTGGTCAGATCCGCTTCTGAGATCAACATTCGCAGAGCGGCAGCAGTCATGATTGTGGCGGGTGGCGCCATGACAGTTTTCACCATTCTCATGCCGGCCGACTGGACTATCGCGCGATTCGCTTATTTGGGGATCGGTTTAGGTTTCCTCACCGCGTATTTGGTTGCATTGATTCGTCGCTGACCACCTTTTGCAAGGGTGGCATTGAAATAAATCAATCACAGCGTGAGACCATGGCAGCCAGATCAATTGAGAGGAAACCTAGGTGAAAAGACTTCTAGGAGTAATTGCGGCAAGTGCTGTCGTTATTGGTGTTGCCGCACCAGCTGTGGCAATGGGCACAGGCGATGCGTATGAAAACATGCAGGTGGGTGTTACTTATACGGTCTATGAACCTTCTTACACAGCAGGAATAAAAGCTCAACATGCTGGTGGCAATGATCTTTGTCCAAAGGGCACCGAACAAAACTTGACTGTGATCTACGGCAAAGCAAATTCCCAAAGATTAACCATCACTGAAGGTAATCCAATGTGTTCCGACATTGGGAATGGAGCGACCGTTCTGCGAACCACCGTAAAGGGTGCCCCGGCATTTGTTCAGGCTTACTGTGATCCATCATTGCCAGCGAAGTGCACGACTGCCGATGTCAAGAAACACGGTGGGCACCTTGAAGTAACGCTGCCCGGCGTCAATGGATTGCGTTCAACCCGAATCTGGATTGAAACCTACGGTGGGAACAATCTGTCAGCACAGCAATTAGTGCGGATCGCCAGAAGCTTGGCCCCCGTAGGGAGCTAATTCCGCATCCAGGACAAAACCCTCATAAAGGGGAATGATAACTAAGTAAGGAATGCGAAAATGTGCACAAACTTCAAGTACCCAACAGCGACCGACGGCACCGTGTGTGTAGGTCGCACCATGGAGTTCCCCAACGTCATTCCTTGGGAACTTGGTGTTTTTGCGGTGAATCAGGACGCTCAAAGTGAAGTAGTTCCCAACGGTAAGAAGTGGAACAGCAAATATGGTGTGGTCGGTTTCTCCGGCTTTAGCAATCCGCAGTGGTACGCCGACGCCATGAACACGGCTGGGCTATCAGCGCATGCGCTCTACATGCCAGGCCACTGCACTTATTACGATCCAAAAAATGATGGATCAGATATTGGGATCATGGATGTTATTGCATTCATCTTGGGAACGTGTTCGACCACGGCAGAAGCTAAGGCTGCTTTGGCAACGTGCAATGTTGTCAACGTCTTCCCCAAAGAAATCCCGATTCCACTCCCACTGCACATCGTTATTCATGACAAAGACTCCTGTGCTGTCGCTGAGTTTCACCCCGAAGGCATGCAGGTGGTTGATAACCCGGTGCAGGTGGCAACAAATTCACCTTACTTGGACTGGCACTTGACCAATGTGGCTAATTTCTTGAGTCTTTCTCCCGAAAACCCCGCCTCGATCCAGTTGGGTGGAACTACCTTTGCCCCGTCTTCACAGGGACAGGGCTTCCGTGGGCTTTCCGGCGACGGGACATCACCAGGCCGTTTTATTCGTGCCCTCACTATGGTGCGGTTTGCTCAAACGCCGGTAGATCAGCAGGCAGCAGAGTTGGGAGCTATCCGATTGCTTCATGGTTTCGATATTGTTCCTGGAACAGTTGATGAAGCACCCAATGGAGCCGAACCCGAGTTGACCATGTGGTCCACCGTTAGTGATATCACTGCCAACCGATACCTCGTCAACACGTACAGCGATCCGCAATGGTTCGTCATTGATCTTGCGACCACTGATTTCACCAAGTCACGGAATCTGGCACTACCTACCGGTGATGGCCCGCAGCCTCTCACTGTTTAAGCAGCCCTTGGGCTGGCAAAATTGTGGCTCTCGGATTTCAGAAGGTGAGTTCTGAGAGCACCGTTTAACCTATGCCAATGAGAACAAGAATCAGTGCCGGTGCCCTAGCACTATGCCTATCGCTCGCTCCGATTTCTTCCCTGCACGCGGCGGATAGACCGGCTGATCCTTCACCTACATCTGCACCAGCACCTGCGTCTACACCTTCGTCTGCACCCACGTCTAAGCCATCGGTTGCCGTTGATGAGTTGGCGAAGATTCGTTCCCTGATTGCAGCAAACAATTACTCGCAGGCGTTGATTGAACTAAAGCGGGTTGATCGAGTTATGACCAATAACGCTGACGTGAAGAACTTGTTAGGGTTCACTTCCCGAAAGCTAGGTCAATACAGCCAAGCAGGTGTGTATTACGTGAAAGCGCTACAAATTGATCCACGTCATTTAGGTGCACTTGAATACCAAGGTGAACTCTTTGTCATTCAAAAGAAAGTGACGCTAGCGAAGCGAAACCTGGCAACGCTAAAGCGGTTGTGTGGCACGTCCTGTGAAGAATATGTAGACCTGCGTGATGCGATTACTGCCTCGACAAAGAAGGGCTAATCAGGCACCCATGCGGCCGGTGAAATCCCAGCTGGTCAAAGTGAGTGCGGTGATTTTGATTGCGACTTCCTTGTCCAATCGACTGAGCAACCATCTGCTGAAATCGGTCTCGTCCTCGCCTTGGTATTTCGTTATAAGTCGTTGTAGTACTTCACCAGCGAGTTCAGGGTGGATGCTTGCAACGCCGGTGCCGCGGACTCCGCTGTAGGGGGCAAGGTCTCCGGAAACTTCGAACCCAATTTCATTATTGGCGGTGAGCCGTTTTACCAGAATTGAACTTGCTTGGGTGGCACACCACAAGGCGTCATCATGAAAGTCAAACCACAGCGATTGGACAATCGGACCACGTGAACCCGACGAGGCCACTCGAATCGGAATTTCGATTTGACTAAGAAAAGTCGATGTCTTGGCGTAGTCCCAAGGTCCGCTCACGTCGATCTTGTTGTCCACGACGTAAGCCTAGAGTGTCCGCCTGTGAGGATTTACTCAGTGGTGAATTCTGGAGCGCGGAACAGCAAGTACCAAATGTAGTAAACAGCTAAGGCCGGGCCAAGCAAAATCATGAGGTAGGGAACTAGCCCGCCGAGACCATCGCCGATATAGATAACCCCTTGGTAGACCAGCCCAATCGCCATGGCAATAAAGACCACGCTGAGCGCCAATTTACCCGCGCTCCGGTTTGGCCGCTGCGAGTTTGTTGAGCCATCTGTCGTCGTGGAGTCACTCTGAGTCATTTTTGATTCCTTTGTCATTGGTGCCCACATATTTATATGAGCACTGATGAACAATAACAGTTATGCAGGTATCTGGCGTACTGGAATTTGGTGGATTTCTCAGCCGACTAGGTAATCGCTGTGACAAGTACCAGCGCGAAAACGTCAATGACGACCGTTGCAATAAGTGCATAGAACATTGCCTTTCGGTGGCGCAAGCGCGAACCTAAAACCTCTGCGAGGACGAAGGCGACACCAACGAGAAGTGCAAGCCACGGGCTTGCCGCAAAGCTCACTACTACCAGGATCCCGCTACCAAATGCTAGAAGTAACCAACACAAAACAACGGACCGGCGAGTGCCCAATTTAATGACGAGGCCGCCCACACCTGCAGCAGCGTCACTCTCTGCGTCGGGTATCGCGTTGGCCAGATGAGCGCTCACACCGATGATCGCGAACACTGCTACCGACCAAAGGGTCGGGGGTTCATCGTTTAGTCCAAAGGAGAGGAAGGCGGGCACGGCGCCGAAAGCCAGGGCGTAGGGGAGCCAAGACAGTGCCGTGCGTGAAAGCTTTATGTTGTAAAGCCAAGCCATGAGGATTGCAAAAATGTGGAATGAGCCACCTAACCAACCGGCGACGGCCCAACTGAGAATAATTGCGGTGAGTAGTGCGATGAACGCTGATATCCACAGGGCTCGCGCAGATACGTCTTGGGCGACCGTTGGTTTGGTGGTGCGTGCAGTGCGGGCATCGAGGTCAGCGTCATGGGCGTCATTACTCCAACCAACGGATAACTGACCGACCAAGATTGTGATGAATACGGCGAGCAGTGGTAACCCGTTCCAACCCAGACTCCACCCGAAGGCACTAATAACGAGTGAGACGGCGATTGTGGGCAGCGGATGGCAGGCTTTAATGAACCCAAGAACTGTTCGCATGGGGTGACCGTACGGGATGCGCTGAGCGCGCTTTTTGTCGCGGTGATGCTTTCGCGCCGAACCACGAATCGGTAGTGTCAAAACGCAAAGTTGAGCCGTTGGCGCTACTTTATGTACATGCGCAGATTTGTTGAACTCACTCGTTTCATAGTTATCCTCCCGGCCTTTGGCTCACTCTTGGGGGCATTCGTCCTGATGCTGATTGGTGTGTGGGAAGTTTTCATCTCGATTTGGGGTATTTTCAACTCTTCATCGCCACTCAAGGACACCGTTGTTGGAATTCTGACAGCGGTAGACACGTTGCTGTTAGCAACAGTGCTCCTGGTGATCGGTTACGGCCTTTATGAACTGTTTGTTGATTCTGAGGTCCAACTTCCCCCATGGCTAGAGATCAGAGACCTAGACGACCTGAAGAACAAACTCATTGGTGTTGTTGTAGCAATTATTGCAGTCGTCTTTCTTGGACAGCTTGTCGACAACAACTCAAGCAACGAAGTTTTCCTCGCCGGGGCTGGCTCGGGCGCCCTCGTGCTTGGATTAGCCGCATTCACATTTGCAACGAAAAAAACTAAGCCCTAGGTTGGGTAGGGGCAGGGTGTGACTCTGCCCGTTCGACAATATGTCTGGCCATTGGTGGGAAGACGAG
The DNA here is from genome assembly GCA_044336805.1 of Candidatus Nanopelagicales bacterium. Lineage (GTDB taxonomy): Bacteria > Actinomycetota > Actinomycetes > S36-B12 > S36-B12 > UBA4592. Next base: position 2,542 of record JBIIOS010000021.1, on the reverse strand, counting down.
TGCATGAAATGTTGCAACCGACCACCAGTAGGCGTGCCCGGTTAATGACTTCGGCCAATAAACAGCTCGCTGGGTGAGTGTGGAGCCGCCGTTATCCCCTTCGGTTACCATGAATTCCAGCCATGCGCGTCCGGGCATTTTCATTTCTGCTCGTAGCCGCAGCAGTTCGGGAGCTTGACGTTCTTCCACCCGCCAAAAGTCGACGGTCTCGCCGACATGTAATTCGTGCGGGTCGCGACGGCCACGGCGAAGACCAACGCCACCGACTAACCGGTCGAGAAAGCCACGAATCTCCCATAGCAATTTCGCCGAATACCAGCCGTTGTCACCGCCGATGCAATCAACCGCGGCCCACAATTCTTGGGGTGTGGCTTTGGAATTTAGAACTTGAATGTCTTCGTAGAGAGTCCCGCCGGCCCAATCGGGATCGCTGGGTAGCGGTTCGCTGGGAACGCCCGGTGTACTGGCATTTGACCAGCGCGTTGTTACTTGGGCATCTTGAATTCGGGTGAGCGCTAAAGCGACGGATTCATCGAAGGGAAATAAGCCTTCAGGGGGATCGGGGATAAAGTTTTTGATATCGCTTTCTGAACACACCGCTGGGTATCGCAGTGAAAGAACGAGCGGTCGTGCGATAGCGCGTGGTACAGGAGTGACAAACCCCACCCAATGGCTGGAGAGTTTTGGGGTCAACAAGTTAATGGGTAAAATCAAGCGTTTGGGCAGTCCCGCAACTTTGGCGTAGCGCTGCATCATATCTTGATAGGCCAATACGTCGGGCCCGCCAATGTCAAAAGTCCGGCTTACTTCTGGCGGTAGTTCGGCAGAGAGAACCAAATAGCGAAGGACGTCTCGCACCGAAATGGGTTGTGTCTGTGTTCGCACCCAACGCGGAGTGATCATGGCGGGAAGGCGCTCGGTGAGATAGCGGAGCATCTCAAATGATGCTGAACCTGACCCAATGATTACCGCCGCGCGCAATTCAATTGTTGGAATTCCGGAGTCATGCAGGATCCGACCGACCTCCACGCGTGATCGCATGTGGGGGGACATTTCCGCTAAGGGAAGATTTGGTGCGAGCCCACCTAGGTACACAATTCTTTTAATTCCGGCATTCTTGGCACACAGGGCAAAGTTTTCTGCGATTCGGCTCTCTTCTAACTCGAGGTCTTTACCTTGTTGAAGTGAGTGAAGGAGATAGTAGGCAACACTTACGCCTTCCATTGCCTTGCTCAGTGACTCTGGATCACCGGCATCGCCTGCAGCAATTTCGATTTGATCAACCCATGGGAAGTCCCTGAGTCGGTCGGGGTACCGGGCAAGTGCGCGAACCCGCAAACCACGATGCACGAGTTCTCTGATCAGGCGACCACCGACATACCCGGTTGCACCGGTAACCAAATAGACCGGTCGGGGATCGTTTGCCACGTTTTCGTTACTCATAGAGGTATTCTCGCTTGTTTTGCCAGATTATGCGCTGAGAAATACTTGTGATTATGAAGTTTTCTCTATCCGGATTGACTCTGCCCGAAGTCGCCGATCAAAACGTGACACGAACCACATGTGGGGAACAGTCAGGCCCCAGACGATCGCAAGACCAACCCAGAGGACAGTGCCGCTCAGTGAATCCACATCGAGAAAAATGGTGACTCCGGCGAGGATTGCGATAAACCCCAGAAGTGAAGGAATACCTATTTTCGTTACGGAGGCGAGTGAGCGCAGAGTGATGACACCTGTTGTTGCTTGGGCTAAACGTGCAGTGTGTCGGGTTGCGTGCCAAAAACCAAAGTAGACGGCAAAGGCAATAAAAGGTGAGACAACCAGGCCGAGAACGGCCAACGTGAACAATTCGAAAGCACTGCGAAGGGATCCTCGAGAAATGAGTGCCACGATAGAGATAACAATCAAGATGAGTACGACACCTCGAATTACTAGCGTCACAGGAGTGGAATAAATCACCGAGAGTGCAGGCTCGAGCCAAACAACCGTGCTCAAGGCAGCGGAAGAAGTGAGTGGAAGCAGAACCGGCGCACTACCTAGGGCTAGTGCGTAAACAATTCGGAATTTTCCGCAGGCAGGTGCCTCACCTTCAAGTTCGGCTGTTGCTTGCACATCGCCTGTACCAAAATGCCACACTGTCATCGCGATTACGAGGATGAATCCAAACACTGGGAAAGCAATAATTAACAGCGCTGCGGCTGCTGCAATGGACGTATAGACAATTCCCAAGCGAATCCAGCCCCGCCACGAAAGTGCATCAACCAAAGTTAGGTTGTCAGCTGCACCGTGGGGAATACCCAGGGCCAAAGCGATGAGGGCAAGTACCGCAGGGATCGGGCCGATGTTTGTTGTTGAGGCGGTTACCTGGGTGAGCAGACTCAGAATAATTGCGATCCAGGCAACAATCGGACCAAGGTTTTCGACTACCCGAGCAAGGTTTCGGTTGTGGAAAAGCCGTCCTTGGGTGCGGGTGATCGAAACACTCACGGGTTAATTCTGACCTGTGGCAAGAAAATACCGTGACGCGTTACGTTCACGCAAC
>JBIIOS010000020.1:0-18427 GCA_044336805.1 Candidatus Nanopelagicales bacterium | reverse complement strand
TCGTCACGCGCAGGCCAACTGCCGTCACGTCAACGAAACTCGCGCACGCAATTGACGACTCACTCATCGGTCAAGTCACCGGTAGGGCACGGCGTTCACGTGCGCAGCGACGCAGTCAAGCAAAACCACTTGATCACCTGATTGAATCTGAACTACCCGAAATTGAAGAGTTCGAAGAAGCACTGCTACCCGCACCACGGCCACCGCGACCCCTACAAGCTAAAGCTCGCACTACTGCGCCCGCGTCTAAAACTTCTCCTGAATCTAAATCTGCACTGCCATCGCGCGATTCGGTCCACCGCGCAGTCACAACTCCGAAAAGATCAACACCTGCAGTCTCGCCGGTTGAGGCGACTTACACCGACCCCACCTCGGTCGAGTTACCGCCATCCACCTTTCCTTCAATCGGTCAGTCCGCTCCGGTTGTCCGTCGTCGTGGTGGCGGTTCTCCCGCCATGTTTGCTGCGGAGTTTGCTGCGGAGTCTGCTGCGGAGTCCGTCACGGAGTCTGTTACCGAGCCCGAAGTGTATGTACCCGAGCCACTGATCCCGCGCCCGTTGAGGGAGTTCCCGTCGGACGATTCCCAAGCGATTCGACGCAGGCAACCCCGTGGTCGCGTGAATCAACCACTTCAAGAACTCGACGCACCCATGCCCCCAGCAGAGCTGATTCACCCGGAACCCGTGCCAGATATCCAGAGCATTCAACGCCGCGCCCGCGACACCGACTCACCTGCGAACTCGCAGCTATCAACGAGCAGCGCACCTTCCACAACTCCCTCTGTCGCGCCCGCGGCGACAACGTCACAACCTTCGCGTCCAGCGATCAACGCAACTCCACCCTCGGGTATTCAACGCCGTGCTCGCGACACCGACTCACCCGCGAACTCGCAACGACCGTCGAGCAGTGCACCTTCCGCAACACCACAATCAATAATCGACCCTGCGATCACAACTGGCTCTGCAATAGCAACTCCAGCTGTCGCGCCCGCGACAACACCGTCACAACCCTCTCGGACAACTATCAACGAAACTACGCCCGCAGGTATCCAAGGTCGCGCCCGCGACACCGACTCACCCGCGGCGCAAACCGCTAAACCTGATGAAACAAATGAACCGGTTTCGCTGGTGCATCCGGTAACTGAACGTACTGGCGAAACTGATCTTGCGGCGCCAACGACAATTACAACCACGCAATCCAGTGCACTTCGCGATCAAGAACCGACACCTACACCGGTCGTGACTCAAACACCTTCGCCATCAGTTACACCCGCTGCAACGCTCTCGGGACCAGGCGAAGTTCACCGGCCCACAGCCCGCGAATCTGCTCCGGGCAACGCGAACGTGTCACGGGCAGAACGACCGATCCTTGGTAGTGGGGTGTCAACGGGAATTCAGCGTCGAGCGCGCGAGGGTAACGGGCCATCTGCCGCAGGTTTGGCGAACTTGGGTGCGTCCCCGCAACCAAAGGTTCAGGGACCAAGACAGATCGTGGTTCCGGAGCCGGTGCGACAGAGTTTGCGTTCGACCGTGGGTGAACCACCTTCACACGTGACGGTGCACGAAGGTGAGGCGGCAGCACAACAAGCCAATGCTGTGAATGCGGAGGCGTTCACCAAGAACGGTCAGATCTTCTTCGCATCGGATGCTCCGGTTGCGAGTGATCGCGGACAGCAACTGCTCGCCCATGAACTCACGCACGTTATGCAACAGCAAGGTCGTGGTAGTTCAATGCCCGGTGAACACACGGACGAAGGTCAGCAGTTAGAACATGCGGCTCGGCGGGTTGAAGAGCATATGGCAGTTGGTCGCAGTGAACCTATCCGCCCGAAACCACTGCACCACCGCATTACCGGAAAGAGTGATAGTGATTCTGCACCTGGTGCGGCGCCCGTGTTTGGAAGTTCATCAATGAACTTACCTTCGCAAACTACTCGCCCCGGCATGCAACAACACGCACCTTCTTATTCGGAATCATCGGCGTTTGATGCTGGCGTGCAGCGCGCGGCACGTGAGCCATCTCGCGGAATTCTGGACGGTATTGGTAGCGCCACCACGTCAGCATGGTCTAAGACGCGTGAGTCACTGATGGGACAACTGGAGCAGGATTTCGCGGGGCCACCGAAGAGCAAGAAAGATGCTGACAGTCGCGCGAAGCGGCTGGAGCGGCAAGCGGCTGAGTTGTATCCGTATTTACAAAGACGCCTGCGAGCTGAATTGGTGCGAGATCTTGAGCGGCGGGGTCGATTGTGATGAGGTCGATTGTTGTTGAAGGTAGAAACCGATGAGCATTGAACAAGGGATGAACTTCCTCGGTGGGCTCCTCGGTAGTCAAGGTTTGAGTAATTTGATACCGAAGGCACCGGGTGGCTTTGGACCGACCCGCTATGACCCCGACAATCCCGGAGGTTATTTCAGCGGATTCACGTTGGCGGTAGATGGTGTCAGCCAACCAGCACTCGGTGGTGGTTGGCAGTCAATGTCACTGGGCTCGATGGAAATGAACACCAACGATTTACCGGCCGGCGGCTATATGCGCACCACGTTCCGGGAAATCGAACGGGTGACCTACGGGACGGTGAACCTTGCTCGTCCCTGGATCCCCGGCACCAGTGTGCTGATCACGGAGTGGTTCAGCAAGGCACGCGAGCACGGGCCAACCACTGTGTCGATCACGGTTGAAGTTCCCGAGAGCGGATCAAATAACAAATACTCAATTGTTTTTCGTAATTGTTTCCCACAAACATGGAATGCCCCGTCCTTTAGCGCCGGCTTGGTCAACGAAATCGGCACCGGGATCATGCCGCCAACAACGATCGAGACCCTCACCTTCAGTTTCTCCGGCTATGACGTAGAAACATTCGGTGGCGGTCGGCCAATGATTGATCAATCGATTGCAACCGAAGAGCGGGTAGAGCCGTGCAAGCTTGTAATCATCCCCAACACGGGAAGTGCAACTCGGGCTATGTTGGCCAAGATGAGTTCTTGGACTACCGGCTCTTCCGCATTCGGTCAAATGCTCGGGCTTGGGAGTTTGGGTTCGGCCATGTCTCGCCAAGCCGCGATGCTCGCTGCCGAGTATGACTCAATTGAATTTTTCCTACCACCAGCCAGCATGAAGATCAAGAAAGCAGCGAGTTGGGAAGTAACCGACTCAACATCTTCATCCCAGTCGGGACCTTTGGAATGGAACGGCCCACAGCCGATGAAAATTGAGTTCGAATTCATGATGAAAAAGGAAGGGATTTCAACCCGGCCAACAGGTGCTTTGGGTTATGGCAAGCAACGCACCGTCATGGCCGAACTCAAAAAAATGTTGATGCTGGTTGAGAACTACAGCAGTTCATTCTGGTCAACGGCCACCACTCCTCCGCTCGTGATGTTGCTGTGGGGTTCATTTATCTCCCCGCTTAGCGTAGTTTCGGAGTTCAGTTCGCAGATCGTGCGATTCGGCTCCGACGGTGATCCGACCAAGGCGATCGGCTCGATAGAACTCACGCAATACCCGACATCCACCGGCTCCACGAATCCGACTTCCGGTGGACTTGCACCGGAATTCACCGAGACCATGCTCGATAGTGACACATTGGCACATGTCTCTTATCGCACGTATCAACACCCTCGGCACTGGCGTGACATCGCGCAACACAATCGAATTGATGACCCGATGCGAATCCCCTCCGGTCGCAAGGTTCTGCTCCCATCACCCATTGATCTGCCAAAGCGTGGCGAAGGTGGGACCGTCATCATGGAAGGCGACGATGACGAAATCTTCGGAGTGGAGGAGGAGTACTAATGGCGAGCTTATTTGGAAACTCTTATGACCAACCCGGTGCGAATCTTCGAATGCTGTGGGACCGCAAGCACATCTCCGATGAAGAACAAGCCCAGGTTGCCCGCATTAGTGTCGATGCCGCACTCAACATGCCACGAATGTGTGAAGTCGAAATCAAGCGTGGTCCCCAGGACGTGAGCTCCTTTGGCGGCTACGGCAGCCGAATTGGCAGCACTATCTCGGTATTCGGTTACGGATTGGGTGACCTCGCCGGTGACATTGTTTTCCGGGGCACAATCGCAAGCCGTGAATTCCGCACTGATCCCGGCCATGGCACGCGACTTATTCTTCGCGCGTACGACAGTGGCTACGAGATGATGGCAGCGAGTAAAACACGGTCGTTCAAGGACATGACCTACGGTGAAATCGCGAAAAAGATCGCAAGTGACTACAGCCTGGCCGGACTCATTGGCGGTGATGTCACAACTTCAGGAACCCGTCACCCTTTTGTCGTGCAATCAAATGAAACTGACTGGGACTTCTTAGTTCGCATGGCACGGGAGCAGGGCTGGGTATGTTTCGTGCGAGTCTTTACCCAATTAACCGTTGGCAACACCCAGCTATTTTTTGGCCCACCCAAAAAGGCAGCGGGCATTGTTGACAAAGATGCCGTTTTCAAAATTGGCGACCGGCGCATCAAATCCGTGCGCGCAAGTGTGACCAGTGTTGGGGTACCGCGGTCCGTAGCGATCCCAGGCTGGGACGACATGAAGGGGCAATCAGCATCCGGTGATGAGTCACTTGGCTCCGGTGATCGAGTAACCGCAAAGCTGGACAATTTCGTGGCTTCTAAAAAGGCCGGCAGGATCACCTCCCTCGATACCTTTGCCCTCACTCGCGCCCAAGCTGACCGCGCCGCTAAAGGTGAAGCAGCCCGGCAAGCGGGTGGCGCGATCGACGTAGATCTGATTGTTCGAGGAACCCCGTTAGTGAAACTCAATCGGCTGATCAAACTTGAGGATTGCGGTGACCTCTCGGGGATCCACACGGTCAGCGGAGTGGTGCACGTGTTTGACCCGAGCCAAGGCGGCTTCACCACCGAGGTGTTCTGCACCGGCTTGGATGACCGAAACCTCGGTTCATTGGCGACAAATGCCAAGCCCGCGGAACGTTTCTACGGCATTTATCCGGCAATAGTCAGTGACATTAAGGACCCCAAGGGCTTAGGTCGGGTGCGACTAACTCTCCCTTGGCTGAGTAAGGATTACGTGACTGATTGGGCCCGAGTAATGCAGTTGGGAGCGGGCGAAAAAGTTGGCTTCCAGATGATGCCCAGACCCAAGGACGAGGTCGTTGTCGGTTTCGAAAATGGACAACTGGATTCACCGTTCGTATTAGGCAGCGTATTCGGTAACTCCACCGGAAAGATTCCCAACGCTAAAGTGATTGAGAACGGGCAGCCGGTCGTCACGGCGCTCACAACAAAGGCCGGTCACCAATTGCTGTTCGACGACTCAAGTGACTCTTCGAGCATCACCCTTCAGGCGACCAATGGTGACTCATGCTCAATCGTGCTCGATGCCAAAAAGGGCATAACGATCACAACGAAGGGCGATCGTGATGTCATTATCAATAGCGCTTCAAGGGTTCAGGTCACAACTGAAAAAGACGCCGTGATCAAAGCGAAGGACGTCACTATTGATGCAGCAGCATCGGTCAAAGTGCAAGGTAAGAGCCGTATTGATGTAAAGGCGCCCAATGTCAACGTGACGGCAGACTCGAGTCTTAAGCTCAAAGGAACCACGGTTTCGGTGGATGCATCCGCAGCCCTCAATCTCAAAGCGGGCGGCTCCGTCACCATCAAGGGAGCGGTGGTGAAACTAAATTGAGCACAGTAGACGCGGGATTTACCGGATCAGGTTTTTCTTATCCCTGGGCAATGACACCCCAGGGTGGATTCCGAGTTGTCAGTGGTGACGCGAATGTCGAACGCGCCATGCGACTGATCTTGGGTACCGCCTATGGCGAGCGCCCAATGCGCCCGGAATTCGGGTGTGGCATTCACGACATGTTATTCGAACCGGGCACCTTGGAATTGCTCAGTCGCATTCAAGTTGAAGTTCGTAACTCATTGGTCCGTTGGGAACCGCGCGCTGACGTCATCGATGTGATTGCCTCTTATGACAATGATCCGACCAAAATCTGGATCGACATTCGCTACCAACTCAAGGGTTCATATGACCCTCGAAATCTTCTCGTGCCGTTCTATGTCATTCCCCAGGAGGTAGACCCGTGACCCTTCCCGCGCCGAATCTAGATGATCGCGGTTTTCAGGATTTAGTTGACGAGGCCAAGCGCCTCGTGCAGTTGCGTAATCCAAATTGGACCGATCACAATGTTGCCGACCCCGGTGTCACTCTGATTGAGACGTTTGCCTACATGACCGATCAACTCATTTACCGACTCAATCGGGTACCGGATCTGCACTACGTGAAGTTCTTGGAGCTCCTTGGTGAGCACCTGATCCCACCCGGGGCGGCCTCGACCCGTTTGGAATTCCTCCTGTCAATTGCTCAAGAGGTTGATGTAGTACTCCCCAAGGGGACACTGGTTTCAAATCCGCGGACTACGCCTGCGCCTCCTGTCACATTCGCCACGATGCACGATCTCACGATTCCCACGGTGAGCGTGGGGACGGTGTTGACCAAACAAACCGATGGGCCATTTGAGTCACACCAAGAAGCTCGAGCGATGCGAAGGAGTTTTGAGACATTTTCGCCAGTGCCCGCCCCATCCGATGCCCTCTACATTGGAATGACGCAGGCCACCCCACAGTGTCTGGTTCGGCTGACTTTCACGGGCAGTCCCACGATTGAAGGTATCGGTATCGATCCACTCAATCCGCCATATGTGATCGAGGCGTGGAATGGGCAGGACTGGTACCCGGTCGCAAAGCGCCAAGACAACACCGGCGGGCTCAATCGTGATGGCACGATCGAAGTTTTCATCCCCGAGCACGAGCTCACTCGCGTTGCCGGAATTTCAGCCGGCTGGCTGCGCATTGTGGTGAACGAGCCACAACAAGATCAACCTCGCTACAAGGTTTCACCAACAGTTGCCGTGATTTCCGCGGAGACCATGGGTGGTCAAGTTGACGCTCGACATTGTGAGCCGGTAACCGATGAAATTATCGGACCGTGCAGTGGTACGCCCGGTGATCGACTGACTCTCAGCCGCACACCACTTATTGGTGCACAAGGCGACCTCATCATTGAGGTAAACGGTCCCGAAGGCTGGGAGACCTGGCATCGGGTGGAAAGTTTCGCGGATTCCGGCCCCAGCGATCTGCATTTCACCGCCGAAGAAGTCACGGGTGAAATCCGGTTCGGTCCGGTGATCCGCACAGAGGACGGTGGCACGCGTCAATATGGCGCAACGCCGCCGGCGCAAGCCATGGTTCGGGTACCGGAGTATCTCGTTGGTGGCGGTCATATCGGCAACGTTGATTCGGAGACCCTGACCGTCATGCGAAGCAGCATTCCCTATGTCTCGGATGTAACAAATCCACAGGCGGCAACCGGGGGGTCTGATGCAGAGACGATGGAGGCACTGAAAGAGCGGGCCGCAATCACGGTGCGTACTCAGATGCGTGCTGTTACCGCGCAGGATTATGAACTGCTTGTGCGCATGGCCGCACCTTCTGTTGCGCGGGTCTCATGTGTGGACGCCGCTTCGCTCGGCAAGCCGGGCCACGTCCTCGTGCAAATCATCCCATGGGTACCGGACGACGTCCAAGATTTCGATCTACTTCAGCCTCACCCTGATGTATTGGACAGCATCCGCGATTTCATCGAACCGCGACGACCGCTCGGTGCAATCGTCCACATTGAGCCACCCAAGTATTTGGGAGTTTCGGTCGCAGCGCGACTCGTTGTGCAACCCGGTGCAAATGGCCGAATTGTGATTGAACAGGCAGATGCTGCGGTACGCAGATTCCTGCACCCCGTGCTCGGTGGCAACGATGGACGCGGCTGGCCGTTTGGTCATCCCCTTCTCCTTGCTGATGTCCATTCGGTATTGCAGCGAGTACCGGGTGTTGCCTATGTTGATGTGGTTCGACTGATCCCGGTTGATGTAGTCGTTGGAACTCGTGGTGCACCAGCTGAATCCGTGCATCCCGGTCAGCGCGACCTTTTCTTTTGTGTTGGTAATGAATTCGAGATCCGATGACCGAGACCAGGCACACGTCCATGACCAAGCGCCAACTGGTGCCTGGTGCGCGAAGCCCGTTTCCGTTGGAGGCTCAAGTTCCGGCAATGCTCGCCGAGGACCCATTGATCTGCGCATTCCTGCGCGCACTTGACGAGGTTATTGCGCCCGCGATCCAAACTCTGGATTGTTTCGATGCATATCTGGATCCGCGCATTGCACCGCCCGACATGACGGCATACCTCGGCTCTTGGGTGCTGGCCGACATCGACAACGTATGGGACGAAGCAGCAATTCGCGACGATGTCGCCAATGCCCATCAGCGGGCGAGTTGGTCTGGAACCGCGTACGCAATCCGCGCGAGGCTTGTGCCACGCGAAGCCGCATCAGTTGAGATTGATGACTCAGGCAGTACTCTGGTCAACATGACACCAACGTCGCCAGCTGATTGGGCCACCCACGATGGCCCAACGGTACGCGTGCGCATTGCTGCCCCGGACATCGATCGCATTCGGAATATTGTTACCAGGCTCGTCCCCGCCCATGTCAAGCTTGAGGTCGAGTCGGCGACCTAGTGCCCATGGCCCCACCATCGATGATAACTTGCACGCGCTGTTCTTCAACAGTGCCGTGGGGACCCTATTGCCCGGAATGCTCGGCATACCTTGAATTTGCGGGTGACCCGCCATGGGACCCGTCAACTTCACAGACACGTGAACCACAAATCGATGAAGAACCCACGCCGTTACAGGAAGCTACAGGTGAGACGCTCGTCGATGAAGTGATTGTCGATGAAGTGATCGTTGATGAATACACGGCAGTGGAAGTCGTTGAAGTTCCAGCGGAGTTCGAGGAACTGTTTCGTCCAGAGGAGCAGATACCTACCGGTCGAATCGGTGTCAAGAAAATCGTGGAGCTCGCCGGCATCGCCCTCTTCGGTGCGGTCGTCGTTTATTCCGCTAGCCAGTTGTCGAATTGGTGGGTCGCTGGCGCGGCAGGGATTTTCATCCTGGGGTGGGGCGCACTACTTATCGGGTCCTGGTTCAGTGTTCGGCAACCGACAGTTGTAAAACCAGTGACGCTTCCCGTTTCCGAGGTGATCGCCAGACCACGCCCGGAGTTCACCGAGGAGCTACATGTTGAGAGAGCGCCCCCCTCGGTTCTCGAGGCACGGGCACCCCAGGAATTGCCATCTCAAGTTGTTGAGCGCACCGTCGCAACAACAACGCGTACGGTTCACGGTGACACAGCATGTGCGGCGTGCGGTCGACTCAACGAGGCAACCCGGATTTTCTGTGATTGGTGCGGCACTTCAATGCCTGGGGTCGAGCTCCAACCCGAGATGGTTCAAATACAACTTCTGAACGAAGAAGCCGCTGAAGACGAAACAGCCAGGCATTCCCGACAATTGACTCGCAGTTGGCGCACCCCGATTATTGTTTTTTCGCTTCTCGGAGTGTTTTTTAGTACGGTCATTTTTGCCCTCTTCGGTCCAAACTCCTTCCGATTCCAATTCGGCCTCACTCAGGTATACCAATCGATTAATCAATTTGTTAACCCTACGTCGGGGGTCCTCGTGACACCCGTTGATGTTGTTGCATCTTCGACTTTGGATGGCACCACAGCGGCTGCTGCATTGGGTGGTGACGCGCGCACCTTCTGGGCATCAGCCTCTAATTTTGGGCTTGGTCGGGGCACGACCCTTGACTTCACTCTCAGTGACGAAACCATCATCGATCGGATGGTGATCCTTCCCGGTATTCAGGGAAAACAATTTGGTATTCGGGCGCTGGCAACACCAAAAGACATCAAATTAACCTTTATGGATGGCTCAACTTTCGAAACGACATTACTCGGAGTCACCACCGATCGCGACTTCCGACAGGTTGTTGAGTTTCCTCGCGCAAAAACTAACACGATCACCTTGGAAATCCTGTCGGTCTACCCGCCCTTTGGTGAATCTGTTGGTTCATGGGGGGAGGTCGCGATCTCGGGTGTTGAGTTCATCTCGCCGCCATTGCCACCGCAGTTCCTGCGACTACCGACTGAGCTGCGCGCGCCTGGCAACCTCCCCGGGAGCTAGTAGGGCAATGCGCGAACAGCCGCAGGATCCATTGGAGTTTGGGCAACCGGCGAAGGTTCGGTGATCGGTTCTGGATCGGTGCGCACGCACACAGGCCCCGACCAGCGCGATGTACCTTGCTCGGAGACGGCTCGGAGCCGGAAGCAGTAGCGAGTGTCCGGAGCGAGATCCCCAACTTCAACCGCCGTGTCGTCGGGGGCAGGTGCCGGTGACACATCCGACCAACCGGTAAAGATACGTCGCTGCAGATTCCAGCCCGTCACTGATTGCTCAGGGTCACAGACCCGCGTTTTGGATCCCGACCCAGCTGGTTTTCCGGATTCGGGTTTTCCAGATTCAGGTTTTCCAGATTCAGTCTCCGAACCCTCGCCAGATGGAAATCCCCCACGAACGTCCATCTGGGTAGCGTCCACCGCGGCCGCTGGTTCCGGCGTCGGTGCCCTAAAACCTGCCGGCGGCTTCTTCGCCTTTTTCCAAAGGATCGCTACGGAAGTGGTCGACACGGGTCGAGCATCGACATTAACGGCCGGGCATGGTCGCGGGGAAGTTTCTGCTGCCGCACCACCAGCCGCCTGCTCGACGTCGGGGATGCCGTCGCCATCTCCATCAAATTGCGAAACATCGATGACTTCGGAGCATTGCTCTTGGCTGAATAATGACTGCAGGGTGCCCACAAATGCCGCGATCCGGTAACAGGCCCTACCCGCGGGTACTTCCTCAACTACATGGCGAGTCACTCCCTGGCCCAAAACTGCAACTTCGCTGCAGTTTTCGCAGACCGGGGTCGCCAACTCAGCCTCAGAGAGTTCGGCATCCTGTGGGATGCGTGCGGATCGAGTAATGCCACCGCCACCGCCACCGCCGATGGAGGGCAATTCAACAACCACGGTGGGTTGTGGAGTGGGTTGGGGGTTTGCGGCTGAACCAACGGCATAAATTCGGTACTCGGTAGCACCCGATGACGGTTGCCAGGTCAACAAAGCCTGATTTGCCATCGGACCTGCTTCCGCCACAAACTCCAAAGGCACTCGCGGCGCTCCCTGAATCGGCGCCACTTGTTGCTGTACCCAACGGGAAATGAAGAAGCCTGCGATCAAACCTAAAATTGTGAGAAGTATGAAGAGACGACCAAAAACGCCAAGCCGTAAACGAATATAGGGTCGCTGCAGCACACTTCCGATAACTTCTTCGGAATCCTCATCGAGGATGGCAAGGTCCAGATCTTCATCTCGGATCGGTGTTACGGAAACGTTGAAACTTCTCGTATTGAAGTCCGAACCGATGAACTTCGGCGCGACACTAATTAAAATGTCAACCCAGCGCGATTCGCCCGGGGCGAGGGTGACGAGGGACTCCTTTGCACGCACCCGCATGTAACCTTCAGGATCTTCTGCCTTCAACTCATAGGTGACGGTGGAATTTCCCTCGTTGATAATCTGCACCAGCATGGTCGCGCGGGTACGGATCGTGAATGATGTTGATGCACTCGTGCAGCGAAAGCGGTAGAAGGGGTTGACCGTGACCAACACCTCGGCGGTCGAGGCAGCTCCGGGGCGCACCTGGGATTGCGCCATCACACCAACCGCGTAGGTGCCCGCGGGCACCCGGTGGGTCATCGGTGGGTGTAGCTCGAGGGTGACGGTATCTTCCTCGCCAGGAAAAAGGGAGACAAAGTCTGGGGTTATCTCCACCCATGGTTGAGCGGGCCCGAGTAGGGTGAGGTCGTAAGTTTCGATGATGTTGCCGGGGTTGCGGACCGTGAATTCACTCTGACCATCCTGGCCCGGATCAAGGCGCAGTTGGTCGTTGGCCAGCGAAACAAGCGGCCGGATAGGCGTGCTGGCGTCAGTCAATGTAGTGCTGTTCATGTGTCCTCGACTTAGGGGGAAGGTTTCGAGTGATCCGCAATCTACCCCAGAAATGCCCTCAGCTCTCAAATGCGCCAGCAAATGTGTTCAGCGTGTCGTCCCCCCTGAAAGGGTGGGCCTGCCTCAGGCCCAGAAGACACCCAGCGTGGACCTGACTCGCTACGGTCAGCGCATGCGTCCAGTTCCCAGGCTCGGGAGAATGACCATTTTCGTTGCCCTCACCGCGCTGTGCCTTGCCGCGGCTCCGGTGGCGCAAGCCCAGACGAGCATCAAGATCGACGCCGTGCCGGTGCGGGCGGTCTATTCGGGTGATCAAGTTTTCGTGGCAACTCGCGCACCCGATCAGCTCATCACGGTCCAGGGCAGTGATCTGCAAGTGCGGGCAACACTTGCATTAGGTGGTGTTCCAACAGCTCCGGTGGCAAATTCCCAAGGGACTCGGATTTATCTAGCGCTGTTCAGTGAGTCTGCAGTGGTCGCCGTCAACGTTAAGACAAATGAACTGCTTTGGAAAATCAAGGTGGGTGACGGTCCTCGATCCGCCACTTTAGATCGGTCCGGACGTTTGCTCTATGTCGCGAACTCCCAGGATGGCACCGTGTCTGTAATCGACACAAAAAAACGCTCCATCATTGCAACCGTGCCGACCGGGGTTTCCCCAACGGCAATAACGTTGCACCCGCGCAGGAATCGTGCTTATGTCGCAAACAGTGGCTCAGGCGATATCACCATTTTGGACACTCAGCGCCAACGGGTCATGCGCACGATCAAGGTGTGTGGCGTACCGCTACGACCGGTCATGAGTCCCGAGGGTCAATTCATGTTTGTCAGTTGCCGCGCAACCGGCACACTCGCGATTATCGACACTCGACGCGAAGCCCTCATGCGACTTGTGAAGGTTGGTAACGAACCCGCTCCGCCGACTTTCGTGTCCGGTAAACAGGTTTTCGTTCCACTTGAAGCAGATGACCAAGTGGCCGTGGTGCGTATTCCGCGGGGCATTGTCACGGATCGAATTGCAGTTGGTGAAGCCCCGACGACCGCCACCCTCAACCGCGCGGGTCGATTGCTGTTCGTACCGAACACGGGTGGCTCCTCCGTCTCCGTGATCAATGTGGTTCAAGGCAAAGTGAGCCGCACGATTGCCACGCAGCCCAAGCCCGTGCAGGTTATCCTCGGGCCTGAGCCCATGGTCATCAGTGAAACTGGTTTCCTACAGACCTTGACACCACGAGTACCTGAACCACCACCTCCTGACTAAAATAAAAAGAGTACCGGCTCGGGAGTGGGTGTTTCTCCTCATCTCAAACAATAAAGAAGGGGACCATGACCCAGGGATACGTTTTCATTCTCTTGGAAGATCACGCCCTCGTCCGAGACGGCATCGAACGTCAATTGATCTCGGATTTTCCAGCGTGCACGATTCTTTATTCGGGTGACTCGCTGTCAGCTTCACTCGCCGCCGTAAGTTCAGGCCCACGAGTCGACTGCGCTGTTGTTGATCTTGATCTCGGTGACGAAACCCCGGTTGCCGAGACGGTGTCCGCGTTCGCGGTTCGAGATATCCCTGTTGTCGTGGTGAGTGCACTGGCCCGCCCGGAGTTCTTACAGGCCGCGCTTGCCGCAGGTGCGAGAGCATTCGTCGCAAAGCGTTCGAATCTGGTCCAGTTGAGCAAAGCGGTCAATGCCGTTCTCAATGGGGATACCTGGATCCCACCGGATCTCGCGGGTGCTGTTCTGCAGTCACACTCGAACGTTGATCTGTCCGCGCAGGAAAAACGAGCGCTCGTGCTGTACGCCTCAGGCCTGACTCTTGAGATGGTGGCAAGACGCATGAACATCACGCCGAACACGGTCAAGCACTATCTCGATTGCGTGCGAGACAAATACACCCGCGTCGGGATATCTGCTCGAACCAAAGTACAGCTCAACCAGGTCGCTCGCAAGGAGGGGCTGCTGCCCTAACCCCGCACCGTGGCTGTGGCATTCTTTACTGATGTCAACCCAGGATGCAAGGTATGCAGGTCATGCCAGGCCACCACTGGCAACCGTGCTAGTCACAGTTGGCCAGTCTGCTCTGGTTGCGGCTGGCATTGTAATTTTCGTCCCCACCGCCGTATTCCTCACTTTCGGCGCAACTACCGGACTCATTGACTGGGTCGCTTGGCTCATCCCTCTACTTGTGTGGGTCACAGGTCTGCTCCCCGCACTTCGCCAGCAACGTGCGATCATCCAAACTGCCGCTGGGTTCTTGCTTGTGCTGATGGTTTTTGTCGTCCCAGATGCAGGTTCGTGGATTTCCGTTACAACAGTTTGCTTTGCTTCGATCGTGGGTGCTGTCTTCAACTTATCAACTCGCGCCGCAACCGCTGTCGTTCTTATCGCGACCGTTCTTGATGGAAGTGCCGCACTACTAATTGGATCATCAGGGGGCCTTTTTGGTGTTATGCAGTTCGCACCGTGGACCGGTGCTCTGCTTCAGATTTTGGCTGGAGGCGGTCTGGTGATCGCTTGGCAAAGTTGGATGCGCATTGTCACCCTCGCAGATCAAGAATTCGAAGCGATTCGCCGCTCGATTGAATCCGATCAGCAGGCATTTGCCGCTCAAGAGGGTGCCGAAGCGGTCGCGCGACGAATTCACGAGACCTTTTTGAACACACTTACTGCCATCTCCATGGGTATCGACGAATCCGAACGTGAGGAAGCCATTAGTTCAAGTCAGCGCGACCTCACACAGATGGAGCGAAGTCTGCAACAACTTCCTGACTCTAGTGTCAAAGAAATCATCAGCACCGCTTTATTGAATCTTCAACCAACGGCACTTGCCTGCACCTTGACACTTACCGGCGATCGCATCATTCAATCGAGAATTGCCAACCCTTTGCATGATGCCGTCCTTGAGGCGTTACGAAATGTTGAACGACATTCGGGGAAACTCAGCGCTGACATCACGGTCAATGTCACAAATGAACTGATCACTCTTATGGTGAGTGACCACGGCGTTGGCCCGGCAGACTTCTCCGAAGAGCGTTTTGGTTTGCGCAACGCGATCAGAGCGAATATGAGAAGTATCAATGGCACCGCCCAACTCCAGCGAAACCCTCAGGGTGGAACTACTGTGATCGTGACCGCACCCGTTCAACTTGATCGTGGTGTGGACATTCCCACCTTCCCCATCCTCGGTGCAACGGATGCATCCACCATCGGTCGACTCGGTGCCGCTGGAACAAATCTCTTCATGCTTGCCATCTTGGTTCCGGTCATTAGCGAACTACCTAATCCAGGAATCCTTGCCGCAGCAAATCTTGCCTATATTGCATCGATCTTGGCCCTCGCTCTGGCGTGGACCACCAAAGCTCGTCCCTGGTTGAACTGGCTTGCCATCGCATTACTTGCAGGACCGCTTATTGCAGCAAGTGCCAACCCCCTCACGTGCGCGGCAACGCCGGCCATCCAGACACTCATCACCGGTGCATCCGGCGGCGCACTGCTGCTCCTTCTCATTGCAAACAATTCCTTGTACCCTCGCATCCTGATATTCGTCCTAGCCACGACCGGGCTGGCGGCTGTCACGGTACGTATGCCTGTTGATTGCCGAGTTGAATCTGTACTAACTGCGGGAATTCAGGTCGTGTATCTCGGTGTCCTCATCATTGTCATGACTTGGATCGGTATTCGTTTCGAAGCTCAGCGCACTGCATCTCTGCTCGCTTGGACGTCGTTCGTTCAGGAGCAGGCACGTCTTGAGCACCAAGCAGCAATCGCCCGTGGCTGGTCAAATGTTGGAACCAGCGCACGTGAACTCCTCGAGGGCATAGCCGGTCGGACTCTTCAACCAGATGATCGTGAGGTCCGCGCACGAGCCACCGCAGAAAGCGCAGCAATCAGAGTCGCCCTCGGCCTGGGCCCTGAGGTAGACGGAGCATTTGGAGTCCTGGCAAACAGGTTGAGCCGCGCATCTGTCAAAGTCGGCGCAATCATCGACGCCGAGACTGTCACTGCACTCGTGCGACAAGATCAACTCCCCGAGGAGATCATCAGGTACCTCGAGTCCCTTGTCTTTGATGCCGGTAACCAGACAATCACACTGCGTTCTTTTGTCGATGCAGAATACGATGAAATCGTCGTTGCAATTCCTCAATCCGTCAAGATCAGACCAGTAGTGCAATTCGTTGAAGATGTCGTTCTTCAAACTGAAGCGGATTTAGACGCGACCATCATCACAATCCGTCGACCGACACATCGCGCAGGGTGAATTAAGACCTCATGCCAGATCAACCTCGAGGGAACAAGTAGCAATTTATAGATGTCCTGGCCAGGGTAGTACTGACTGACTTTTTGCTGAGCGGAATCCGAGCAACACAATCAGTCAATGGAGTTGAACTCTTTATAGTTCGCAAACCACGCATGACCGTGTTTGCTCAGCTGTCCAAATTTCTCAGCATTCACCTTTTGCTGGGTGGTTTCCATAGCCGAAGTGCTGCGTAAATTGCGAAGCCAAAGACAACTCCGACGAGATACCCGATCCCACCACCGTTAAATACTTCCCGAGAGAACCAACCAATCCACGACAGGGCGGGTACGTCCCCGGCAATTTGATTACCAATAGGAGTCGCGGTGAACGGGAGTAGCAGGAGCCAGCCCAGAACAAAGGCGATTGCTGCCGCTCGCGGCTTGGATGGGGGTATGAGCCAGGGCTTTGTTTCCCTTCTGCGTGCAATTAACTCTACGAGCACAACGCCCAGCCATGGGGTTGTGTAATACCCGGCAATGAGAACGATGTCTTGTGTCAACGTGCCGAGTTCAGTATTGCGAGAAATGATCGCGAGGGTGAGAGCGGCGAAGGTGATGATGAGTGATGCGGCGACGCGGGGCAGCCGAATACCCATTTGCACCAAGCTCAGTCCGCCACTGAAATCGTTGAGAGCATTGGCCGTTGCCAGTGAAATTCCGAGAGCCACCAGCGCCACAGCGGCTCCAACTCCGCCACCAAGGAGATCTTGAACACGGCCCATGGGATTATTTAGTGAAGAGTCAGTCGAGATCCATGATCCAATTCCACCGAGGACAACAAGGGGGATGGTCATGCCGACAAATACCCACACGAAGATCTTCCTCGGGCTTGTTCTTTTAGGGAGCGTCCGTGAGAGGTCGCATGCTTGTACGGACCACGAAATTGAACCACTCAGACCCAGAGCCATTGCCAGGGCAAATTGTGATAACGGAAATCCGTCGACTCCAGCGGGTGCAGGCGCCGCCGGTGTTCCCGCTGCGGCAAAGATCAGCCAGATCGCGATGATGAGCATGACAGAACTCAAGGCAAGGCCAAGAACACGCATGAGTCGAACGCCGAACGAGACGACAACAACTTCAATGGCGAGAATGCAGGCGATGGCGATGTAGAACTCAATCCCGAGCGCATCAGCTAGTGCATCGACACCAAAAAGATCATTGAGTGCGTTATAGGCGATGAGGCTGAAGATCAAGAAAATTTGAGGTACAACATTTGCGGCGCCGAAAGCCAACTTACCGAGCGGCATTTGTGCTAACCCGGTGCGAGGTCCCCAGATAGAAATGAGAGCGACAAAGAAAGTTCCAATGACGATCCCGATGGCAAGTCCCGAAAACCCAACTCCGAAGCCCGGTCCTGCAGATCCTCCTGCGGCGACCATGCCCGTGATGATGGTGCCGGGAGCGAGCAAAACTCCGGCCCAAGCAGCGCCGAGCGTGCGTGGACTACCGTCACGCTTCTCCTCGCTCAAGCGGATGGAATCTTCACTCACGCTTTCACCATTGGGATTTGATTCAGTAACGTCAGTGCTCACACAAGAATTCTATCCGTAGTGTCATTGGCATAGCGGCTAATTAATTTATTTCACGGCGTCCTGATTACGTAAGGCTTATGAGCCCACCACTGCTGATGCGAGTGAGTTGATATTTTTAATGCACGCCCGTATCTGAGCATCGGTCATTGGCACGTCATCGCTTGTCCCCACGGGGATTTAATTAACATCCAACTGTTGCAGCGCTTTCCCACAAATGGTCAAGCTTGGCAATGAACCCGAAACGCTGCTGCTCGGGCCACCGGCAAAAGCTGAGGTGCCGAGAGCACCGAGGGGGACAACAGGGATCGCGGCACTTTAAATGCCTCTGGGATGCCCTAGTGGCACCGTGGCATTGATTGCTCAAGGTCAACATCATCGAAACACGGTATCGATCCACAGGGTGGATCTGGTAGACACACCCCATGACAAATAAGACGACAATTGCCCGTCACCTCTCCACGCGTTTGAGGGAGTTAGACGTCGATTGCGCATTTGGGATCGTGGGGGATTTCGCGCTCAGGCTTTTTGGTGAGCTCGATGCTGAAGGTTTCAAGGTTTTGGTTACTACCGATGAGCAAGGGGCGGGTTTCGCTGCCGATGTATATGCCCGGATTCGTGGCTTCGGTGCAGTAGCGGTCACCTATGGTGCTGGTGGATTTAAGGTGACA
>JBIIOS010000042.1:0-13981 GCA_044336805.1 Candidatus Nanopelagicales bacterium | reverse complement strand
AAGTGACCCGCCGAATGAAACACCGATTCCCACCACGGCAATCAGCGCCACAAGGTAGGAAATGAGTGCAATAACTGGTTTACGTACGGCCCACTGGGACAAACCCGGCATGAAAAAACCCCTGACGTGACGATTGTGATGAATTTCCCAAAGTCTAACACCAACCGAACGGCGCTCATTTTGGCGGGAACTATTTCTCCAATTCGCCGTCAATCTCGAATTCCGCTCCAACCGTTTCCTTGGCTATGTGAAAACAGGTTGCCGGCGGGTAACCCTTGCGCTGCAACAGGGATGCAATACGTCGCACAGCAACCGCATGATCGACGGACATTAAGCTTCGATACTTTTTTGCCGCCAACTCATAGGCCCGTTCCAAAGTGTCATCGGAAGTCAGCTGCTCTAGTGCAACCTGAATTACCTCAATATCGACATCTTTATTGATTAATTCGCGTGTCAGAACACTGGGCGCCAATCCGCGAGATCGCTGACGGCTACGAACCCATTCTTGGGCAAAAGCAACATCATCGATGTAACCCATCGATGAGACTCGATCCAGCACTTTCTCAATCAAAGTTGGGTCAAAATCCTTTGCCAACAGGTATTTGGTTAACTCACCGCGCGAGCGGGGAGCCGCATTCAGCCGCCGCATGACGACCGACATGATTTCCGACTCCCCGACTTGCGAACCCAACTCTGATTCAGTCATTACGGGAAGGACTACTCGTCAAGGGTGTCTATATCATCGAGATCGACAGCGGCTTCTGCTTTGGCCGTGGACTTAGCAGATTTGGGCTTCTCAGGTGTGTCAATCTTGGGACCGATCCCCATTTGCTCTTTGATTCGCTTTTCAATTTCATTGGCCAAATCAGCGTTGTCCTTCAAAAATGCGCGGGCATTTTCCTTACCCTGTCCAAGCTGATCGCCTTCATAGGTGTACCAAGCACCGGCTTTGCGAACAATCCCTTGATCAACACCAATATCAATCAGAGAGCCTTCACGTGAGATTCCCTCACCGTAAATAATGTCAAACTCTGCTTGCTTAAATGGTGGTGCAACCTTGTTCTTAACCACCTTCACGCGGGTCCGGTTACCCACGGCCTCAGTTCCGCCCTTGAGGGTCTCAATCCGACGAACGTCAAGGCGAACCGATGAATAGAATTTCAAAGCTTTTCCGCCGGTAGTCGTTTCAGGCGAACCGAACATCACGCCAATTTTCTCACGCAATTGATTAATAAAGATTGCCGTCGTGTTCGTATTACTCAACGCACCCGCCATTTTGCGAAGTGCCTGGCTCATGAGTCGCGCTTGCAATCCCATATGCGAATCACCCATGTCGCCCTCAATTTCCGCGCGTGGGGTGAGTGCTGCCACCGAGTCGATAACGACGAGGTCAATTGCACCCGACCGAACCAACGTGTCACAGATTTCGAGTGCCTGTTCGCCATTATCGGGTTGAGAGACATACAGATTGTCCAGATCCACCCCAAGGTGCGCTGCATAGTCGGGGTCAAGGGCATGCTCGGCGTCAATGAAGGCAGCGAGTCCACCCCGTGCTTGAACACTGGCAATTGCGTGCAGGGCAACAGTTGTTTTACCCGAGGATTCTGGACCGTAAATCTCCACAATGCGTCCGCGTGGATATCCACCAATGCCGAGCGCAATATCAAGTGCGATGGACCCGGTGGGAATAACTTCCATGGGCACCCGCTCAGAGTCCCCCAGTCGCATGAGTGAGCCCTTTCCGAACTGGCGCTCAATTTGAGCCAATGCGGAATCAAGGGCCTTCTCGCGGTCCTTTTCAGTGTTTGCCATGACTTACTCCTCAACCCTGGGTCCGTGATCTCGCCTGCTGAGCAGTCGGAGCACTTCACGTTTTTTTATGTGTTATGAAGGCTAAGGGCGAGCACTGACATTTGACTCAAGTGATTTTCCTGTGTGGATGATCACCGGAGGTTGTTAATAACTCGACCCAGCGGTCAGAGCCTATATCGAACGTGCGTTCGAAGGAATGCGACACGCCGGTAGGCTCACCCAGACACCCAATCCGATCAGGGGGATGATCGCAAGGGCACACAACCAGCCGTACCCACCCAGCCACATGATGAATCCGGCTGCGATTCCGCCCAGTGCGCCGGCGGCATTCATTGATAGATCCGATAATCCTTGAACAGACGGACGCTCATTAGCTTCCACCGAGTCCGTGACCAAGGTTGATCCCGCGATCAAGGTGAAGGACCACCCCAATCCGAGTAGGAAAAGACCGATACCCAAAACCACAACATTGTCCGCGGGAGCCAAGCCTGAAATCACACAGCTAATTGTCAAAATTACGATGCCAGCAACGATCATGGGTACTCGACCGAATCGGTCTACCGCCATACCCACAAGGGGTGAAAATGCATACATGCCGGCAACATGGACACTAATTACCAAACCAATGAGTTGTAACGTGACATCAACGTGGGCCATATGGACCGGAGTCATCACCATCACCATCACCATCACGACATGCCCAATGGAGATTGCTCCAATGCCCAATACGGCTCGTGGGCGAGTCCGCAGGTGTTCAATCCCGTCGCGCAACTTGGGGTGTGCAATCTTTGTCCCCGGATCAAGGTCCTGTCGCAACTTGGTTGCCAGGAGAAACGGATCGGGGCGCAATGCCAACAGTAGGACAATCACCGAAATCGTTAACGCTATACCGGAAATTACATATGGACCCGACAATTCTGGCAGCCCCAATCTGAGTCCCACGGAGCCGCTGAAGTTGAGGAGGTTCGGCCCGAGGACTGCACCAATGGTGGCCGCCCAAACGACATAGGAAAGTGAACGAGCTCGATGCTGGGGCAAGGCAAGGTCGGTTGCTGCATAACGAGCCTGCAGACTTGCCGCACTTGCCACACCCACAAATAATGATCCAAATAAAACAATTGCTATTTGGGATGAGACAGCCCCGAGAATCACAAGAATCGCACCGATGACTCCCAGCCCATAACCGCTAGCCAAGGCAGGGCGACGCCCTTTTGTCAGAGCAATTCGGGCCAGTGGAAGCGCAAAGATTGCTGCACCAAGGACACCGGCTGTTTGCACCAGTCCAGCGAACGCTTCAGAGTCCGTCATGGTTGAGGCGAGCAGGGCTCCAGCCGGGACAGATCCAGCAACAGCGATTCCGCCAAACATTTGAGCAGCAGACAGGGTCGCGACGGAACGGTTAGCAATGATGAGGACGCGTGGACTGTCCAAGGTTTCGATCACATTTGTTTGATCGGTTGCACTCACTCCAGCACTCTAGTGCAATGTGACACTAACGCAGTGAATTAGGGACTTCGACAAAATTGCACACTGCCCGCCAAATAATCCCAGCGTCAATCCCGTTTACTACCGCGGTGTCAACCGTGCAGCCGATATCGGGAAGAACAACATCTTTGCGCCATGATGCGCAGTATTGAGGGCCAATCACAATTTCGAGGCGCTCGGACATGTCACTTAGCCGCACCACATGCCCACTGTTGTTAAACGGAGGCTAGATAGATGAAACGGCGCTGGGAAAGGTCATCGGCTGTGCTGATTCCGCATGTGCAACAGAAGTGCTCACGGAAGCCAAGATGTCAGAAAGTGACACCTCAAGGGCCCCACAAATAGCAGCAATAAGTTCAGAGGATGCTTCCTTTTGGCCGCGTTCGATTTCAGAGAGGTAACCGAGTGACACAGATGCGGCACCAGAAATGTCACGCAGGGTTCGGCCCTGATCTTGACGACGTCGGCGAAGTTCATCACCGATCACATTGCGCAAAACGATCATGTCCATTTCCTTCCTACTGCGAAATCGCACTCTCATCAAAGACGAGGATCCCATGATACCCGCTTGAGTCAGTAAGTGTCGATCTTGGCTCATTTCCTTTAACGGAGCCGATTAAATACCTCCTGGGTATCAATCATCTCTAACGCGGCATTTACCGTTGCCGTGCGAACTTGATTTCTATCCCCAGCAAGCCTCATCAATACCGCTCCCGTAGAAGCCTTGGACGCATAACCCAGCCAAATGGTTCCGGCCTCAATCCCCTCCTGAGGTCCGGGACCGGCTACTCCCGTGGTCGAGATGGCGTAATCAGAGCCAAAGAGATCAATGGCTCCTTCAGCCATGGCAATTGCCACCTCCCGGGAAACCACGCCACATTCGAGAGCATCCTTACCGACCCCGAGAACTTCTCGCTTGGCTGCGATTGTGTAGGCCACGACCCCTCCGAGAAAAACGTCGGATGCGCCTGGGATGTCCACCAGCGCACTCGCCAATAATCCCCCGGTAAGAGACTCCGCAACGCTCACGCTCTGCCCATTCTCGCGAAGGGTGTCGATGAACAACTGGGGGATCACGGTGTCGCACCTGCATTGCTAACGTCAATCTCCTTGCGCAACTGGAGTGCTTTTCGAACATAGGCAATTGCAGTCGTTACAGTCAGAATTACTGCGAGGGACATCATCGCGATTTTGGCAATGTCCCACATCGTGAGAAATGATTCGGGTGCCGACAAAGGCCAAACAACAAGAAACATGCTGATCGCGATCATTTGGAGAAGGGTCTTGGTCTTTCCGCCGCGAGAGACGGTGATCACACCGTGCTCGATTACCCAAAAGCGGAGAATTGTCACTCCAATCTCGCGGGCAATTATGAGTATCGTGACCCACCACGGGAGAGAACCCAAATAAGACAAACCGATCAATGCAACACCGGTCAGGAATTTATCGGCGATCGGGTCAGCAATTTTGCCTACCGTGGTGATGAGCCCGTATTTTCGAGCAACATAACCATCAATGAAGTCTGTTATGGAAGCCAATAAAAAAACCAAAGCCGCCCAGTTCCGTGATTCCTGCGTGTCTTGCAACAAGAGGTAGCCCAGCAACGGAACCGCTAAGACCCGAAGCGCCGTGAGGGCATTCGCGACGTTTAGCACAGAAGTACTGCTGGGAAGATCAGCCGCATGATCCGGAGGAAGCTGATGCTCACGCATTAACTCACCAGTTCCGCAATCAAGTCAACGCCGCTGCTATCAATAACCTTGGCGCACACTAGCTGACCAATGTCAACGGAGGCGTTCTTGTCCACCAACACGATTTGTGTTTCCCCATCGTCGGGTCCCTGATGACCCGCATGACCAAAGTAACTGCCGGACGGCGCATCGAATGACTCAATCACGACCTCAACAATTTCACCCACTCGATCTTGAGCCCGCTGAGCCATAAGTTCTTCAACTAAGTCAGTTATCAAGCGCACCCGTGCGGCGATGATGTCGGGATCCACCTTCGGCCGTAAGTCAAATGCCTCGGTTCCCTCTTCGTCGCTGTAGCCGAAAACTCCCACGGCATCAAGTTGCGCCTCATCCAAGAATGAAACGAGTTCAGCGAATTCTTCATCGGTTTCACCAGGGAATCCCACAATGACATTGCTGCGAATCCCTGCTGCCGGCGACAACTCGCGAATAGTCGCAATCAACTCCAGAAATGAGTATTTGCCCCCAAAACGTTTCATCCGCCGCAACAGGGACGCAGACGCGTGTTGGAATGACAGATCAAAATAAGGTGCAACGACCGGCGTACCGGCCATGACCTTGAGTAAGTCAGGACGAACTTCAGCCGGCTGCAAGTAAGCAACCCGGATCCGCGCTATCTCGGTTCCCTCGCCGATAGCCGGAAGCAGCGATTCAAGAAGCCGCAAATCCCCCAAATCCTTGCCATAGGACGTGGAGTTTTCACTCACTAAGACCGCCTCGGTGACACCCAGGCCGGCAAGCCAAGCAATCTCGGCCACTACATCAGCGGGCGGCCGCGAAATAAATGAACCACGAAATGACGGTATGGCGCAGAAGGTGCAACGACGGTCGCACCCCGATGCAAGTTTGACCGGGGCAACGGGTGAGTTTTCCAATCTTTTGCGCAGAATGGGTGGCTGCCAGGCCAGTGCATCGTTGCCCTCCGGCATCGAGTCCTGCAATCCATGCCCGGGAATCGGCGTGGTGTTGGCCGCGCGATCAACGGGACTAATCGGCAACAGCGCACGACGGTCACTGGGTTCGTGCGCAACCAATTTCTCACCGCGCATCACAGCATCGAGCCGCTCGCCGATCATTGGGTAGTCATCAAAACTCAGTACCGCGTCAGCTTCAGGTAGATCACTAGCCAGTTCTCTGCCGTAGCGCTGAGCGAGACAGCCAACAGCAACTACAGCTTTGGTGACTCCCCCAGAATCTTTGAGATCAGCCGCCTCAATGATGGTGTTGATTGAGTCTGCTTTGGCGATATCAACGAACCCACAGGTGTTGACCATCACGGCCTGGGCCAATTCGGGGTCTGAAACCAATTTCCAACCCTGAGCCTCGAGTCTTCCCGCCAGCTCCTCAGAATCAACTTCATTGCGCGCACAACCTAGAGTGATTAGCGCAACAGTTTTCTCAGCCACCTCGATAGTCTATCCGCCACGGATAGACAGGATTAATCCCGGAAGTTCATCAACCGTGACAAGTACATCTCGCGCTTTTGATCCCTCACTGGGACCGACCACACCACGCGATTCCATTAGATCCATTAATCGACCTGCTTTAGCGAATCCAACACGGAGTTTGCGTTGTAACATTGATGTTGAGCCAAACTGGGTACCGACAACCAATTCGACAGCTTGCAGCAAGATGTCAAGGTCATCTCCGATGTCCCCATCTATCTCCTTGGTGGAAGCCGCTGGGGTCGTTACTTCGTCGAGGTAATCGGTATCCCATTGATCTTTACAATGGCTAACTATCGCCCGAATTTCATGTTCGGATACAAATGCACCTTGGATGCGCATCGCCTTGTTTTCACCCATTGGCAAGAAGAGGCCATCACCTTGGCCGACAAGTTTCTCTGCGCCGGACTGGTCCAAGATCACCCGACTGTCGGCCAGGCTCGATGTTGCAAAGGCTAGACGGCTAGGAACATTCGCCTTGATCAAGCCAGTTACGACATCAACGCTTGGACGCTGCGTGGCAAGAACCAGGTGAATACCTGCAGCGCGAGCAAGTTGGGTGATGCGAACAACCGAGTCCTCAACATCACGGGGGGCAACCATCATGAGGTCTGCGAGTTCATCAACAATTATCAAGAGGTACGGGTACGGCTCAATCTTTCGCTCTGAACCAGGCAGCGGTTTCACCTTGCCTGCGCGAACCGCCTTATTGAAGTCATCGATGTGACGGTACCCAAATGCGGAAAGGTCGTCATATCTGCGATCCATTTCCTTTACCACCCACGCCAATGCGTCCGCCGCTTTCTTCGGGTTGGTAATGATCGGAGTTATGAGGTGCGGAACACCTTCGTATATGGTCAGTTCAACTCGCTTCGGGTCCACGAGAATCATCCGCACTTCGTCCGGAGTCGAGCGCATCAAAATTGAGGTAATCAGGGAGTTGATGCAGCTACTTTTTCCTGCCCCTGTCGCACCGGCGACCAGAATATGAGGCATTTTCGCCAGGTTTGCCACAACAAAACTGCCCTCAACATCTTTGCCAAGCGCAACCACCATGGGGTGTTGGTCATTTGCTGCGACCTTGCTTTTGAGAACATCACCGAGAGCCACCAATTCCCGATCGGTGTTGGGGATTTCAATACCGATAGCTTTTTTACCTGGGATCGGGCTGAGAATTCGCACTTCCGCGCTTGCAACAGCGTAGGCAATATTCTTGCTCAACGCTGTGACGCGCTCGACTTTGACGCTTTGTCCCAACTCAATCTCATAGCGAGTGACCGTTGGCCCTCGCATAAAGCCAACGACCGTTGCATCAATCCCGAACTGGGTCAACACGTCGGTCAATGCGGTTACAACAAGATCATTCGCCTTGGTCGCCGTCTTGTGGGCCGGACCAACTTTTAAAAGGTCACCTTTGGGAAGTTGATAAGTGCTTCGTGGGGTCAGTGGCAACTGCTCACTTTTCTGGGGAACTGCCACAATTTGCGTCGCCCCTTGGGCGCCCGCGGTTGTGTTGCCTACAACAATCGTGTCGCTGCGCGAGTTGGACTTCGCAGCTAATTGTGGGTTCATCTCTGCAATGCCAGCCATCAGAGCTGCAGCGGGGCGTTCGTCTTGGCTGGGGATTGGAGAAATGAATGGTTCATCGCCCACCAGCGCGATATCAGAGTGATCGGCGCGCAAAACTCCATTTGGGTTTGCAAACCCTGGGGAATTTCTCTTTTCGACCTCGACTTCATCGACCACAACTTCATCATTAACGACGAGCGCTTGGCCCTCGTCACTTTCGATGTCATCCCCGCGGTCACGTGAAGGAATCCCCCCACGTAAGCGGCTGAATCCATCAGCGGCGATCTCCCTTAACCGGGCAATCGTTGTCTTAGTGAGCACGAGGTAGCCAAAGAAACCCAGCAAGACGAGCAGGAATGCGCTCACGATCGAGCCCAAGGCCGCAACGACGGGCGCGGTTACAATCCAGCCCATGGTGCCACCGGCGCTGTTCATGGCTTCGGCGCCGCTGCTCGGAGTGGGAACTCCCTGTGACAGGTGCCAAAGCCCGAGAACACTCACGACAATGGCAGTAATTCCGATGGCCAAACGACCTGTAGCCCCGTTTTGATCGGGGTGACGCAGGAAACGCCACGCAAGGGCGAGCAGAAGTAGTGGTGTAACCCACGCTAACGCGCCGAAAAAAGATGTTGTCAGCATTGACGTCCAAGAAATGAACCAACCGTCAACCCCAAACCATGTTGCAGCAATCACAATAATTGCCGCGGCAATGAGGGAAAGTCCTAGTCCGTCGCGACGCATTTCCGGCTCAAGATCGCGAGCACCTTTGCCGACACCCCGAGCCGCACCACCTGCGAGGTGGGCGACACTAATCCAGACTCGGGCGATTCCTCTACCGACTCCGGCTACCGCACGAGGAAGCGGGCCCGGTCGAGCCGGCGCCTTTCGAGCCCTCTTGGGAGCACTTTTGGGAGCACTTTTGGGGGAAGATCCACGCGTGCGCGTAGACGTGCGGGAAGCCATAGATGCCAGAGTACCCACTCAAACCAATAATCCCCAGCAGTCACACGCGCCCCGCGTGTCACAAATTCGCTTTTCCGCCGTCTTTGATCCCGATCACAACGGGCACGATCATGGGGCGACGCCGGTGCGTGGTTCCCACCCATCTGCCGACAACTTTGCGGGCTTTCTGTGAGAGTTCATGGGGGTCATTAATTCCCTCTTTCATGGCGTCGACGAGGGCCTTAGCCACCTCTGCCGCGACTTTTGTCGTATCCGAGGTTTCTCCAACTCCACGATCCACAATCTCGGGACCAACGACAACGCACTTATTGGCTATATCGACGGCCGCGTACACCGAGATGAAGCCTTCCTCGCCCAAAATCAATCGGTCTTTGAGCAAGTTCTCATCTGTTCTACCCACACTGACGCCGTCAACATAGACCTCACGCAGCGGATAAGTACCGGCGATATCGCATTGACCGCCTCGGACATCAACACATGCGCCATTGGCAGTGATGAGCACGTGATCGGATGGGACGCCAACACCGATCGCAAGGAGAGCATTTGCTTTCAAGTGGCGCCACTCTCCGTGAATCGGCATAACGTATTTAGGCTTTACGATGTTGTACACATAACGGAGTTCACCCGCTGCGGCATGCCCAGAAACGTGCACCAACTCATTGCCCTTATGCACAACGTCCGCTCCCAACAGGGTCAGTCCGTTAATGACTCGGTACACGGCATTTTCATTTCCAGGAATGAGTGATGACGCGAGGACGATTGTGTCGCCCTCGCCCACTGAAATATCGTGGCTACGGTTAGCTATCCGAGACAGCACTGCCATGGGTTCACCTTGGGATCCGGTGCAAATGAGTACTGCCCTGTTATCAGGCAATTTAGACAGTTCATCCATCGAGATGAGGGTGTTGCCCGGAATTGTGAGGTAGCCCAGATCTCGGGCAACATTCATGTTGCGGACCATTGACCGACCCACGAATGCAACTTTGCGGTTATGAGACACCGCGATATCGATTATCTGTTGAACCCGGTGCACGTGCGAGGCGAACGAGGCAACAATTACTCGACCCTGTGCCCGATTGAAAACTCTTTCGAGCACCGGAATGATTTCTTTTTCACTGGGGACAAAACCCGGCACTTCGGCGTTGGTGCTGTCCACCATGAGAACATCTACGCCCAGTTCACCGAGGCGCGCAAAACTGGCAAGGTCGGTGATTCGGCCGTCAAGTGGCAACTGGTCCATCTTGAAATCGCCTGTATGAAGAACCCGGCCCGCCGGCGTTGTGATCGAAATGGCCATTGCGTCAGGTATTGAATGGTTGACGGCCAGAAACTCAAGTTCAAATGGACCTATTTTTTCCACTGCTCGATCTGCAACCGACAACGTGAGAGGTTTGATGCGATGTTCCTTTAGCTTCGCTTCAATGAATGCCAGCGTTAATGTTGAACCGATGATCGGAATATCAGCTCGATGACGCAGCAGATAAGGCACGGCACCGATATGGTCTTCATGCCCGTGGGTGAGCACTATTGCCTCCACGTCATTGATCCGATCCAGGATTGGTTCAAAGTCGGGCAGGATTAAATCAACACCGGGGTGCGACTCTTCGGGAAATAACACACCACAATCAACGATCAGCAATCGCGATTCATATTCAAAAACGCTCATGTTGCGACCGATCTCACCGATGCCACCCAGCGGCATAATCCGCAAAGTTTTTGGCTCTAACGGTGGTGGCTCAGGTAGGTCAGGGAGAAACATGTAATCGGTCCTTAATGGTTGTTAAAGGCTCAGGTGAACTAAGCGAATGGAGCCACGCCACCAGCGGCAAGGTCAAGTCTCAATTGCTCGATCTCACTGGAAGTTGCATTGACTAATGGAAGTCGAACAGGGCCACTGGGTAGACCTTGCAGATTAAGGGCGGCCTTGGTCAAAATCACGCCTTGGGCTCGGAAAATTCCGGTATAGACCGGCAAGAGTGATTCATTGATCGCCCGGGCTGCCTCAACGTCACCGCTCCAGAAAACCTCAGCCATTTTCTTGAGCCGATCCCCCACCAGGTGTCCAACCACGGAAACCATTCCACCGGCGCCAAGTGCCAGTAGCGCCAAGTTCAGTGAGTCTTCACCGCTGTACCAAGCAAGATCTGTGCGAGCCATGACCCATTGCGATGCTTCTAGATCACCCTTCGCATCTTTATTAGCAATGATTCTTGGATGCTCTGCTAATCGCACAAGTGTTTCGGTTTCGATCGCAACGCCTGTGCGTCGGGGAATGTCGTAGGTCATGAGGGGCAAATCGGTGCTATCGGCAATAGCCCAGAAATGTTCAAAAATTCCTTGCTGTGGTGGACGGTTGTAATAGGGAGCTGCGGCCATAAGCGCGTCTACGCCAACTTGTGCGGCTGCCTTAGCGCTGGAGATTGAGTGCGCGGTGTCATTAGTGCCCACTCCTGCAATAACCGTGGCCCGATCACCCACAGCTTCAACCACGGCCCGCAATAGAGCGAGATCTTCTGAATCGGATTTGGTTGATGCTTCTCCCGTAGTGCCATTGATGACAAGCCCGTCATGGCCGAGATTATCTACTAAGTGTGTCGCAAGTTTCTGGGCTCCAACAAGGTCTTGGCTGCCGTCGGGCGCAAACGGGGTGATCATCGCGGTGAGCATCACTCCAAACGGACTTTTCATGTCAAAACCCTACCGCTAGGCCGATTCATGGGACATCGGCTAAGGGGCTACTCGACCATTGGCATTAAAGGTTGCATGGGTTATCGGCATTAACCGTGCGAAATGATCCTCATAGACCTCAGCCACCATCTCGATTTCGCGCTGTGGATATGACAGAAAATGCGACCCTTCGACCTTGCGACGCAGACTAAGAAAATTCATCAATGATCGTGCATTCATCGTGACATACGCGGAAGAAAAAATGGTTACGGGGAGCACCATTCGGGCTACTTCACGGGCCACACCCGCTTCAAGCATGTTCATGTATGCCGCATAAGCACTTGTGCATGAATCTTTGATGGCACTGTCAACCAAGTCGTACTGTTCAGCCGTGCCAGGGTGAAATTCGTATGCGCCGGGCTTTCCCGACTGAATCAAGGGACGATCATGGCCCGGAACGTAAAAAACGGGAAGCAACTCCCGGTATCGACCCGACTCTTCGTTGTAGCTTGCAATTCGGTGCCGCATATGTTCACGCCAAACAAAGATGGGTGCCTTGACAAAGAAAGTCATTGAATTATGTTCAAATGGACTGCCATGTCGATCACGCATTAAGTAATTGATCAACCCAGCACTACGTTGGGGATCGGCATCCACGTCTTCGAGTGACTGTTCACCAACGGTTGACACTCGCGCCGCGAATACAACGTCGGCATCACTGGCGTTGGCGCGAACCAATTCAACCGTGATGTCGCTACGAAACTCAATTTCCACGAGGTAGAGTCTATCGACCAACAGGTCGTGGGGCTGGTCCGTTAACTTGGCTGCGCTACCGTGTCGCTGTGGACACCGTGCGGCTGGCTAACGCCACTGATGCCCGTTCAATAACCCAACTTCAGTTGTCGAATTGGCAACTTAGCCATCCTGAGTTGGCCCAATCGCTCGTAACCAATGACGTGGAAGCTGCGTGGGCTCAGGCAATCACAAACCAAGGTGACATTGGCCGGGTTCTTGTCTGTGAACGTGAAGAAACCCTCGTCGGAGTTGCGACGGTTGAATTTTCGGAAGATGTCGGCCAGATTTCCTTTTTCGAGGTTGCCCCCGAGGTCCGGCGGCAACTCATTGGATCTCGCCTGCTTAACGCGGCGGCCGATATCGCGTACCAATCCGGGTGCCGGCGCATGTCGCTATGGCTAAGTAACGAGCAAACGGTTGGACGACAATTCTTTGAATCAATGGGCTGGGCGCAGAGCGGTGTCACTCGGACAGTCAGTACGGTTAACTGGGTTTCCGATTCGGGAGAAGCTGAAATCACCGAGCAACAAACTGAGTTAACGACCTCTTTGGCCAATTAAGGCTGACACGCCGAACCAGATGAATTCCGGCGGCTCCCCCGTGACCGCCGGATTCATCACACTGACTTCTCCATGTTATGCCGCACCGTCGATCAATATCCATTAATCGGGGTACCCATATTGCGACATACTTCACATATCAGACATTTGCTTCATCTTGTTTCAGGAATCTCATTACTTATTAGCAGGAGCGAGACTTGTTAGCAGGAGCGAGACTTGTTAGCAGGAGCGAGACTTGTTAGCAGGAGCGAGACTTGTTAGCAGGAGCGAGATCGCCTCTCACCCCGTTCAGGTGCACTGCGGTGAGAGCCGCTAGCGTGACGCCTTCACAGAAGAGAATGGTTAGGGGCAATATGGGTTGGAAACGCGGTGGGCGCCAAACTGATGGCGAAACACGCTCCATTGACCAAAACGCCCTGGGAATCGGGATTGCAACGGGTGCATATGCGCTATCTTTTGGCGCAATTTCAGTTGCCAGTGGACTCAGTGTCCTACAAACCCAGACCCTTTCACTTTTTATGTTCACGGGTGCATCCCAGTTTGCCTTCGTAGGGGTAATCGGAGCAGGTGGAGGTGCCGTCATCGCCATCGTGACCGCGATGCTCCTTGGCGCACGAAATAGTCTTTATGCGCTTGCGCTGGGACCGGTTCTCACACCCAAACGCAAGTCGATTCCGGTTACCGCACTTTTGACAATTGATGAATCAACCGCAATGGCCTTGCGATACGACCAATCCAAAAAGTCATCTCGTCGCGCTTTTTTTGCGACCGGAATCAGTGTTTACGTATTCTGGAATATTGGAACCTTATTTGGATCACTCGGGGCCAGCGCACTCTCTGACCCAGGAATCCTGGGACTTGATGCCGCGATTCCTGCCGGGTTCCTCGCTTTACTGTGGCCTCGCCTCACTGGTGGTTCATCCAGTGACAATCG
>JBIIOS010000150.1:0-4439 GCA_044336805.1 Candidatus Nanopelagicales bacterium | reverse complement strand
AGTGCGGCTGTCGCGATGGTCTTGATTCCATTTCTTCGTCCCGGTTTGCCCGTACTTTTCAGTGCCTTGGTAGCCGTAGCAGCGGCCCTGATGTGGGGAAAAACCAGTCGACCGATTGATGGTGAATAGATCATGTGGGCCAGCATCCTGATAGCTTCATTTGGCACCTACGCTGAAAAATTGCTCGGTTATCTGCTGCCAGGTCATATGCTCGAGCGAGAATCAGTCCGACGAATGACTGGCCTGCTTCCTGTATCACTGCTTGCAGCGCTTGTTGCAGTACAAACATTTGCAGTGGACCAAGCGCTGGCGATCGATGCCCGATTGTTTGGTCTCGGCGTTGCGGTCGTAGCTCTTCTCTTACGAGCTCCGTTCCTCGTAGTAATAATCGTTGCAGCAGCAAGTACAGCATTCGTTCGATGGCTCGGCTGGTTACCCTGATGGTTGAACCGGTATTTCGAAAGCCAATATTCGGAGCCGTGTGGCGCTACCCTGAGTCGGATCCGCAACGACTACAGCGCGTCGGGCGAAGGGGAATTCTACGATTGGCTTTTCTTGTTCCGATGACACTTTCACTTGTTTCGCTACTTGCAATTAGCATTGTTTACGCAGTGACCGGAATATCCCTCGTGGAGGCCCTGCTTATTGGTTTTTTCCTCGCCACCTTTGCCATTCTTGTCCTACGAGGCTGGATGCTTGGCACCTTCGTTAACGGCAATGGGTTCAAAGTCGTTGCTTTGCTCACTACTACGTCAGGCCTTTGGAAGAGCCAGTATCACGTGGAATCAGAATCAACCATATGGAAACTCGCTGGTATCCCAATTGGAATTAGAAGTCAAAGGGTCGTGTTCGTTTCACCGCAGGGAAGACGAATACCAACTCATGTCTACATCGGCAGCGCGGACACGATCTTTACCCGCGAACGTTTCGATGTACTTTATCAATTGCTACGAAGGTGGAGCATTCCTGAATAGGCGCGCAGCCTCCCGCATTGAAGCACGAGCAGCTTTTCGATCACGTGATTCGTCATACGCCAAAGCAAGTAAGTAACATTTCACCCAGTCATCGGGGTCATGGGATGCAGCGACTGACTCAAATCGAGCATCAGCAGCCGCGAGGACACTTCTACCGGAATCCTCCTTTGGGAGATCATCGGCTGGCAGCTGCCCTGCCCGTGCAAGCTCACGCCCCATTTCTTGCATAGTGAAGCCGAACCGAATTTCGCGAGCAATCAAATACAGACCCAACCCTGGAACTATCACAATCGCAATGGCAAAAAGTGTCAAAATTGCATTGTTCTCTTGAACTAGCAAACGCGCGCGATCAAGAGCGAAAACAAAATAGATGACACAAACGAGAGTAAAGACCCCTACCCAAATTTTGGGATTCCCCAGTCGTGCAAACACTTTTCACTTTCCTAATGGCAAGACATTTTCCAAACCCACTACGACACCATCAATGTGACTAATTTCCTTAATGGCAAGCAGAACACCTTGCATGAATGAATCCCGACTGAGTGAATCATGTTTAATCGTCAGCGTTTCGCCAATGCCCCCAAAGACAACTTCCTGATGAGCCACCAAACCTCGCAATCGCACAGAATGAATGGGAACCCCGTCAACAGTTATCCCACGAGCGCCGACGTCTTGGGCCTGAGTCGCATCGGGGGCTTGGGTCATGCTTTTTCGAGCAGTTGCGATCGTTTCCGCCGTGAATCTCGCAGTACCTGAAGGTGCATCAATTTTCTCAGGGTGATGCGATTCGATAATTTCGACCGATTCGAAATACGGTGCAGCAATGCCAGCAAAGGCGATCATGAGTACCGCACCCATACTGAAATTCGGAGCGATTAAGACTCTCGCGTTTGCACGCTGGCTTGCCCACAGCGACAGGGTCTCAACCCTCTCGGGGGTGAAACCTGATGTTCCCACCACGGCATCAATTCCATGTTTGATACAAAATGCGAGAGTGTCCATAACTACAAGTGGATTCGTAAAATCCACCACCACCTCGCAGCGGGCTCGAGTAAGTTCTTCGAGCGAATCATCAACATCAATGGCGGCCACTAATTCACAGTCGGGATCCGCTTGCAATGCTGCAACTGCGCTAGCTCCCATTTTTCCGTTCGCGCCCACTACTCCGACGCGGATCACTTTGCCCATTACCGACCTCTCTATGTGCGCAGATTTGAAAGTGGTGCCACAAAGCCTTTGTGCACCGGCAATTTCTTATAAGGACCAATAACACTCATAGCCAAAGGATTGGCAAGGAATTCTTGGGCTAAAGCATTGACACCCGCGGCATCGACCTGATCGACACAACCCAGAACGTCTTGTACCGAGATTAGCTTTTCGTCGTAGAGTTCGGCTTTTGCAATTCGACTCATTCGCGCACCAGTGTCTTCTTGGCCTAACACTGTTCCACCTTTTACTTGGCCTTTTGCCCTTTGTAACTCAATCGGGGTCACGCCGGTGAGTACCAACTCGGCGAGTTCAGTTTGGCAAACTTCCAAAACTTGATCAAGTTTTGTGGGAATACAGCCGGCGTAGATTCCAAAAATTCCTGAGTCACGGAAGCCCTGCGAATAGGCGTAGACCGAGTAGGCAAGACCGCGCTGCTCGCGTACCGCTTGAAAAAGGCGGGAACTCATTCCCCCACCCAAAATCGTGGAGAGAATTGCTCCTGTGAAACGTCTTTCATCACCCCTCACCAGTCCGTGAGTGCCCATAACGACATGTGCCTGCTCAGTCTTGCGCGTATCTAGTGAACTAGTCATGGCGCTAATCTTTTGCCGTGAACTCGTGTGTCCTCGCTGATTCCTAGAACTACCGATGTGGGTATTCGGGCTTGAATCAAGGGCCTTCGACACCATTCGAACCGCGTGCGCATGGTCGACGTCGCCGGCGATCGCAATGACCAAAGATTCCGGTTGGTAAAACTTAGAATAGAAGTTAACTATCGAACGGCGGGTAATCCCCAAGATAGTCTGCGCAGTTCCTAAAATTGGCCGTCCAAGTGCCGTATCACCGAAAAGGGTTCGAGCGAATTGGTCATGAACCAAATCGCTGGGGTCGTCATCAACCATGGCAATCTCTTCAAGAATAACTCCACGCTCAGCCTCAATGTCTTCGCCTCGGAGCTGGGCATCGGTTACAACATCACACAAAACATCAATGGCAAGCGGAAGATCCACCGCCAAGACTTTGGCGTAATAGCATGTGTGCTCTTTGCTAGTAAAGGCGTTGAGGTCTCCGCCCACTGACTCTATTGCAGCCGAAATTTCAAGTGCTGATCTCTTTGATGTTCCCTTAAAAAGTAAGTGTTCGAGGTAATGCGCAGCACCCGTGTGTGAACCGTTTTCGTCACGCGAACCAGCATCGACCCAAATGCCAATGCTGGCCGAGAGCACCCCTGGCACCTTCTCAGTGATGACCCTGACTCCGCTTGGCAGGACGGATCGACGAACTAATGATCCATCCGTCCCCGCCAACAGAGTTTTAGTTTTTGCCATTATTCCGCCGCGTCAGCGCCTTCGGGAGCAACCGTGATCAAGGATAATTTCCCGCGGGGATCAATCTCCTTGATTTCAACCTGAATCTTGTCACCCACCTTGAGAACTTCTTCTACGTTCTCAATCCGGCCCTTGCCAGCAAATTTCTTGATTTCGGAGATATGCAGAAGTCCATCTTTGCCCGGTACCAGTGAGATGAAGGCACCAAATGCTGCTGTTTTCACAACTGTGCCCAAGTAACGCTCGCCAACCTCAGGCATCGTTGGATTCGCAATTTGATTAATCATATTTCGAGCAGCTTCTGCCGAAGGTCCGTCAACGGCGCCAATGTAAATGGTTCCGTCATCTTCGATCGTGATATCAGCACCAGTTTCTTCTTGGATCTGGTTGATTATTTTGCCCTTGGGCCCAATGACTTCACCGATCTTGTCAACAGGAACGGTCACCGAAATGACACGCGGTGCGGTAGCCGCCATTTCGTCAGGGACATCAATTGCTTCATTCATAACATCCAAGATGGTGAAGCGAGCATCACGGGCCTGCGTCAATGCACCCTTAAGGACATCGGCTGGGATTCCATCGAGCTTGGTGTCCAACTGCAGTGCTGTCACAAAGTTGCGAGTTCCGGCAACCTTGAAGTCCATGTCACCAAAGGCATCTTCAGCTCCCAGAATATCTGTGAGTGCGACGTACTTCTGTTTGCCGTCAACAATTCCAGAAATAAGTCCCATTGCAATTCCCGCTACGGGAGCTTTGAGTGGCACACCTGCATTGAGGAGGGACATTGTGGATGCAC
The DNA here is from genome assembly GCA_044336805.1 of Candidatus Nanopelagicales bacterium. Classification (GTDB taxonomy): domain Bacteria; phylum Actinomycetota; class Actinomycetes; order S36-B12; family S36-B12; genus UBA4592. Next base: position 132 of record JBIIOS010000150.1, on the reverse strand, counting down.
AGACCGAACCCATAGACGTTGAACCATTGGATCCCAGTGCTTCGGAAACCTGGCGAATCGCATAAGGGAACTCCTCACGGGTAGGGAGAACGGGAACCAAAGCCCGCTCAGCTAGCGCACCGTGTCCAATTT
>JBIIOS010000136.1:0-4830 GCA_044336805.1 Candidatus Nanopelagicales bacterium | reverse complement strand
TACGCTCTCGACGGTGATATCTATTTTTCAATTGCACAGGCGCCCCTGTTTGGTTCGATCTCTCATCTCGCTCGTCCTCAGATGCTTGATATTTTTGGTGAGCGCGGTGGTGATCCAAAACGCGAAGGGAAAATTAACCCACTTGATCCGTTACTTTGGAAAAACGAGAGGCCCGATGAACCCGCATGGAACACGGTTCTGGGTCATGGGCGTCCAGGGTGGCATATCGAATGCTCGACAATCGCTTTGACCTATTTGGGAGATCAGATCGATGTTCAGGGAGGCGGATCTGACCTTGTCTTCCCGCACCATGAAATGAGTGCGGCACAAGCAGAGAGCCTGACCGGTGTTGAGCCGTTCGCAAGGTTCTATGTCCACTCCGGAATGGTTTCTTGGCAAGGGCACAAAATGTCGAAATCCCGCGGGAATTTGGTTTTTGTCTCAGCTTTGCGTAATGAGGGCATTGACCCGGCCGCAATCAGGTTGGCGCTGTTGGCTCACCATTACCGCGCTGACTGGTCTTGGACCCCACAAGGGTTAGAAGGGGCAGAATCCAGGCTTGACCTGTGGAGGGCAGCAACGAGCCTGGAACGTGCCATCGACGCTCAACCTGTTCTCGATCGTGTGCGCGAGGTTATGTCTGATGATTTGAAAACTCCGAGTGCACTTGATGCAATTGACAACTGGGCTCGAGACTCACTGCACACTGGGGGTTCTCACCCACATGCCCCTGGTTTAGTCAAGGACATGTGCGCGAGCCTGCTGGGTGTGTATCTCTAATTTGCCTTCTCGTCATGTCCACCAAACCCCTTGCGCATGGCGCTAAGGATTTGGTTTGCGAATTGATCCTTGCCCTGTGAAGCGAATCGGGAATACAACGCTGACGTTAAAACCGGTGTGGGAACACCTTCTTCGATCGCGGCGATTGACGTCCAACGGCCCTCTCCCGAGTCAGAAACACGACCTGAGAAGTCGGTGAGCTCTGGACTCTGGGCTAATGCTGTCGCGGTGAGGTCCAGGAGCCATGAACTCACTACTGAACCTCGACGCCAAACTTCGGCGACCGCGGGGATATCAATGTCGTATTGGTAGAATTCCGGTTGGGATAATGGCGCAGTTTCGGCGTCATGCTGTGAATCTCCTGAAGTCTCCGCGCCCGAATTGGCGTGCTTGAGAATGTTGAATCCTTCAGCATAGGCAGCCATTAGCGCGTATTCGATACCGTTGTGAACCATCTTTACAAAGTGACCAGCACCACTAGGCCCGCAATGTAACCAGCCGCGCTCGGCGGCGCTCTCGGGAGCGGAGGAATTTGTGCGCGGAGCTGATTCAATTCCGGGCGCTAACGCATCCCATAGCGGAGTTAGAGCATTAACCTGTTCATCATCACCGCCGATCATGAGACAGTAACCACGTTCCAGCCCCCAGACACCACCGGATGTCCCGACGTCAATAAAGGAAATCCCACTGGAATTAAGCTGATGGGAATGAGCAATGTCGTCACGGTAATAGGAGTTACCACCGTCGATAATCGTGTCACCGGGCTTGAGTAGCGTCGCTAGTTCATTTATCACATTCTGCGTTGGCTGGCCCGCAGGAACCATTACCCACACGGTCCTGGGCGCCGGGAGCGCATCAACGAGTTCCCGTAACGAATTGACTCCGGGAATGCCAAAAGCATTAAGTTGTGCGACGAGGGCCGAATTCCGATCAAAACCAATAACACTGTGGCCTGCAGCTGCAGCGCGTCGACTTAGGCTTGCACCCATCCGACCCAGGCCAATCATGCCCAGATGCACGCTCTTTGATGGTTCAACCACGACTACTCCTTAAATCCGTGAAACACGGGGCCTGATCTAACATATGCAAGACTAGATGAGTGACCGATCCCACCGCGACCCCTGCTTGGAAAACCCTTGAGGCCCAGAGCGCCGTCATCGCTCCGATACATGTTTTGATCGAGCACGACAGAAGTGAATTCCGTAACACGGTTGCCGGGGTTGAGGTTGATTTCAGTCGGCAGCGGATAGATTCAACAGTATGGAAAGGCCTCAAAGCACTCGTTGATCAGTGTGATGTTGCTCAGGCGCGCGATGACATGTTTGCTGGCGTCCAAATCAATACAACAGAGGGTCGGGCCGTGTTGCACACTGCGCTACGACTTCCTCGCGAATCAGTATTGCAGGTCGATGGCGTTAACGTCGTGGAGCAGGTTCATGCAGTTCTTGATGAAATGGAGATACTCGCAGAACACGTGCGAGGTGGATCCTGGAAAGGCTTTTCGGGTAAACGAATCACGTCGGTGGTAAACATTGGCATTGGTGGCTCAAATTTAGGGCCTGCTATGGCATACCAAGCGCTACGTGCCTTCGCAGATCGGGCGATTGCATTTCATTTCGTGTCCAATGTTGATCCAACTGACCTAACAGAAACTTTGAAGTTGTGTGATCCCCAAGCCACACTTTTCATAATTGCCTCAAAGACATTCACGACCACCGAAACAATGTTGAATGCTCAGCAGGCTCGAGATTGGGTACTGGCGGCGTATCAATCAAAGGACAAGAGTGAAGTTGTTGCCCAGCATTTTGTCGCTCTGTCAACTAATGCCAAATCTGTCGAGGACTTTGGGATTGACCCAGTGAATATGTTCGGTTTCTGGGATTGGGTTGGCGGTCGCTATTCCATGGATTCAGCAATCGGTTTGAGCACCATGATCGCGATTGGTCCGGAGCGATTCCGTGAAATGCTCAATGGCTTTCATGCAGTTGATTGCAACTTCGCGACTGAGCCTTGGGAAACAAACGTGGCCATGCAGATGGGCGCTCTTGCTGTTTGGAATAGAAACTTTCTCAAGATCGAGACTACTGCTGTACTTCCGTACTCGCAGTACCTTTCTCGTTTTCCAGCGTACTTGCAACAACTCACCATGGAAAGTAACGGAAAAAGTGTTCGCACCAATGGAGAAAATGTTGAGTACGAGACGGGGGCAATCTTTTGGGGAGAACCCGGAACGAATGGGCAACACAGTTTTTATCAACTTCTTCACCAGGGAACGAGCATCGTTGCCTGTGACATCATCGTGATAGCCCGCGCGCAACACGATTTGGGCGTGCAACAGGACGTTCTGGTTGCCAATGCATTCGCACAGGCATCCGTTCTCTCACTTGGTATCAGCGCACACCAATTGTCTGAGAGTGGCTTGTCAACGGACTTGGTCGCCCACAAAGTGATGCCTGGGAACCGCCCGGTGAGTCTGATGCTGTGTCAAGAGTTAACCCCATTTTCACTGGGTGCGCTTATCTCGCTCTACGAGCATTCCACCTTTGTCCAAGGAGCAATATGGGGCATTAATTCATTTGATCAATGGGGGGTTGAATTGGGGAAAAAAGTTGCAACCGGAATTCAAGATTCCTTCAGCGCAACGAATCAGTCCGACAGTTTCGATGCAAGTACAGAATATTCGATTAGCAAGTATCTACAAATGCGCGACAACAACTAACTTTCGCGCCTTCGCAAGTAGCGTTCGAATTCTTTTGCGATCGCATCTCCTGAGGCCTCGGGTAGTTCGGTGGTCTCTTGCTCTTCCTCAAGTTGCGCAACGTAATCCGCAATGTCCTCGTCTTCCTGAGCGAGTTCATTAACCCCCGCCTCCCATGCACGAGCGTCCTCGGTGAGTTCACCAAGTGGGATCGGCAGATCGAGTAAGTCCTCGATTTTTGCAACCAAAGCCAGAGTTGCTTTAGGACACGGTGACTGACCAACATAGTGCGGGACTGACGCCCATAGGGACAAACTAGGAATCCCGAACTGATCACAGGCTGCTGCAAGTGCGCCGATAATTCCGGTTGGGCCCTCGTATGTTGATTTAGAGACATCAAGTTCACTGAGGAGCTGTGGGTCACTAGATGTTGCGGTAACAGGAACTGGCCTGGTGTGCGGGTTGTCCGATAGGAGTGCGCCCAAGGTCAAAACAAGTCCTGCATCAAGTTCAGCGGCAAGTGAAAGAATTTCCCTGATGAATTGTGGCCACTTCATATTGGGTTCGATTCCAGAAACTAAAATCACGTCACGCTTAAGCTCAGGTACGTGGGCCGTGTAAACGCGGGTCCCCGGCCAAATAATTCCCCGATCTCCGGAGTCACTCACGTACGTGTGTGGCCGATTAACTTGATAATCGTAATATTCTTCAGGGTCGAGTTCGAGCAGTAACTCTGCCTTCCACGTTTCACGTAGGTGGGTAATCACTCCGGATGCGCTCTCTGCGGCGTCATTCCATCCTTCGAAAGCGCACAACATAATCGGGTTAGTGAGCACAGGAAGGTCGTCGTATTCGATCATGCCAAGACGCGCTTCCCGCTGATGTCCGAGATTGAATTCGGTGCGAATCGGCAAGTGGAAGCTGCGTGTGAGATCAATTGCGAGACCTGATGGGGCCAGTACAGGGGAACGTCATGGACCGCACCGTACCAATGCTGCAGTGCAATATTGGTTTTTCCCCAAACTTTTGTATCAACTTGGCTCCTGGCCCTTGCCCATGCGTCAGTTGAACCATGCTCGCCTGGGGTAAAGGAGTCCCTTGCCATCAGGATCCAGGTAGGGACCGTGAGTGACTCCAAGTCGGCATCTGGGCTGTAGTCCAGAAAGGCCTCAATAACAGCCATATGTCGGTCAAAGCCAATAGTTGTCACCCATCCGCCCTGTGGTGCGGGTACATATGACCTCATTATTGCGGACATTATTGAGTGTTCCTGCGCTGTCAACACGCTGTTGTGCGCTGGCAGATAGTGATCCTTCAGCTCATCTTCGGTGAATGTACCAAGTGGCGGTGTC
>JBIIOS010000207.1:0-2794 GCA_044336805.1 Candidatus Nanopelagicales bacterium | reverse complement strand
CGAACGGCTTCGCACTGAATTTCACGTTGACATCAAAATCCTGCGGGCGAGAGCGCAACGGGCTTAAAAACTTTTCCCATGCAGCTTCCGCTTGTTCGATGGGAATATCAAGGAAAGTCGTACCAATCTGCATGACATTCAATCCTGTGTTCATGGTGGTTGCCATGCCGTAATCGGGATTAAGTATTACTCCCTCTCCCCACGACGGAGTACTCAAGGTGTTGGCGCAAAACTCAAGGTAGGCAAGGATTAATTCCTCAAATGCCTGATCTGACTTGGCCGTAATTGGCCCAGAGATCCAGCCGGAAATCTTTGGTTCTGGGTGAGCGAGAACTGTCATAGATGTCACGACACCGAATGTCCCTCCACCGCCGCCGCGCAATGCCCAAAACAGATCTGAGTTTTGGAACTCACTGACAGTGAGAACCGAACCATTGGCAATCACCACCGTCATTTCCAGAACACCGGCAGCGCCTGAGCCGAAACGCTTACTAAACGAACCAAATCCACCACCGAGTGCGAATCCTCCGCACGCGCCAACACTGGTGCATCCGCCGCCTTGGATGTATAGACCGGCAGCTGAGGCCGATTTATAGGCCTCCAACCAGCGATTGCCTGCGCGCGTGGTGACAGCAGCAACTGATTTGGTGCCAGCTGGAGCACCAGCTGGCACAAACTTCCGATGTACCGTGATTCCGCGCATGTTGTGTGTCCACAGCAACAACGACTTTCGGGGACCGGTGGATCGGCCGTAGTAGTCGTGTCCTGTTCCCTTCACCACCAACCGGACTTTGTTCTCTCTTGCGAAGTCGACGCCCGCAACAATGTCAGCAACGTTTCGCGCGGCAATCGCGTATTCACTCGCAGTTGACTCCCAGGCTTTATACATTCCAGTTGACTGAGTAGCTCCCGGCTGCTCTTCTAAAAACCAAGGGTTAAATAGCCGGGCCGGAATTGCACCTGGCGTGAGTGTGGCCCAAGGCTGCTTTGGGCGAATAAGTTTGTTACCGACCAAATTGCGCAACTGATCCCACTGGGTGGAATTCGGCCACAGATAACCTTTGGGAGCAGCAACTGCCGAACCGATCGGGATAACAAGTGAGGCGACCGCGCCACCTAGAAGTCCTAAAAATGTACGCCGTCCCAGAGAATGTTCATTTCCCACGCTCGAATCATAATCTAAGTGAATTAAGTCGAATGACTCATTTCTCATTGTGACGCCTACCTGACACCTACCCATGTTGAACCACAAGGAGTCAAAGTGGGACAAAGTGAGACGTTCTCTTCACAAGTAGCTCTACCCGGTCGGTTTGGGGTTCGAGTCCTTCCGGGCGCACTTTCACGAGGGATTCCCATGGCATAGGTTTGCCTCATGGCTTTCCCCTTCTCGGATTTAAGTGCAGCAGTTACTACCCAAGTCGTGACTTTGCTCCCTGATTGGTTGGACCCTCAAGTAATTCTCACGAGTGCGGGCGACATTGCTTTCTGGGTTGTGGTGGGCATCATCTTTGCTGAGTGTGGACTCCTCATTGGGTTCTTCTTGCCGGGTGACTCCCTACTTTTTGCGACCGGGCTGTTCATCGCCAACGGATACATCTCAATGAATATTTGGCTGGCAGCCGTGATACTCACCATTGCGGCATTTGCTGGCAACCTTGTCGGTTACTGGATCGGATACAAGGTGGGGCCGCCACTGTTTAGCCGGCCGAACTCCCGGCTTTTCAAGCAGGCATATGTTGACCACACCGAAACGTTCTTCAAACGCTATGGCGGTAGGGCGATCATCATTGCTCGGTTCACCCCGATCGTGCGAACCTTCATCACCGCAATGGCCGGCGTTGGCCGGATGGATTTTCGAGCGTACGCACTTTTCAGTGGCATCGGTGCGATCTTGTGGGCGGGAGCCATCACCATTGTTGGTTACTTCCTCGGCACAATTCCCTGGGTTAAGAACAACTTCGAACTCGTGCTCATTGGCCTGGTTGTTGTTAGCCTTCTTCCCATTCTTTGGGAGTTCGTGAAACATCGACGTCAAACATCCACGCAATAACAGCTCCAAGAAAATCGACAAAGTGAACGCGAGCGCACCAGACGGCAAGGCAATACTTATGTGTCTACACACAGCCTGTCAGGACACACGCCCGTGTCTCAATCGATAGAGCATTCGAAATGCGGAGATGGTGTTGTAAATGCGAAAGCGAGTAACAGTGATCGCTCTTAGCTGAGGATAAGGCGATTCATGGAGTCAATGAACACCTCAACACTGTCGGGCTGAACAGCACCCTCGACAAGGAGAGTGGCCATACCGTGGGCTGAGGCCCAAACCACCATGTCGAGGTCTTGACGAATACCAGGTTTCAATAACTGCCAGCGGTCGAGGTCGTCTAGAGCGGTCGTGAGCTTGCTGTAGGGACCGGTGTCTTCGGGGGTCATCTCCTTGACCGCGCAAATTGGACCAAACGTCAATTGGAAGAGGTGCGTTTCATCGATCGCGAAAGCCAGGTAGGCCCGACCAAGTCCAGAAAAGCGAGCGCGGGCGGCATCTGGGTTATCCGCTGGGTGGGCGGCCAACACCCTGGCCATCCGCTCGTCGAGGGCAGCGAGTCCGCAGGCACCAACGGCTCGCAGCAGATCGTCCTTGTCCGCGAAGTGGTTGTAAGCGGCGCTGGGCGAGACCTCTAGTACTTGGGCGATGGATCGTAAGGAGACGTGATCGGCCCCTCGGGCTCGAACGCTAGCCAAACCTTGTTCAACCATCGCCTCTGCGAGAGCTCCATGATGGTAGGTACGAACC
>JBIIOS010000135.1:0-4844 GCA_044336805.1 Candidatus Nanopelagicales bacterium | reverse complement strand
GAAAAGACGGACCAATTCCAGTCCTGGCGCGCCAACCGTGTTGTTGACGAAATCCTCTTTTGATGTGAATACGGGTGCTTCTGGTGCTTGCGTCATGGTGATGCCTTTCGATTTATGGGAAGTCTCCATTTGTGTTGTGGTATTTACTTGTGGTTGGTGGTCAATTCTTTGTATGTGTGGAGCGTTCAGGTTCTCGTCCGGTGGGCTCGCCTTCGGCTCGAAGGAGGGCAATTTCAGCTTCAAAATCTTCAAGAGTGTCAAAGGATCGATAAACGGAAGCGAACCGAAGGTAGGCAACCTCGTCGAGTTCGCGAAGTGGAGCAAGGATCGCGAGTCCAACTTCCTGGGCAGGGATTTCACTATTTCCGGTGGCGCGAAGAAAATCTTCGACGCGTTGTGCAAGTAGTGCGAGATCATCATCTGAGACTGGCCTTCCTTGGCACGCTTTGCGGACCCCACTAATGACCTTGCTTCGATTAAATGGCTCGTTCACGCCGCTTCGTTTGACTACGGCGAGGGCAGCTACCTCGGCGGTCGTGAACCGCCGACCGCATTGGCCACATTCCCTGCGCCGGCGAATGGCCATACCTTCCTCAACCGTCCTCGAGTCAACAACCCGGGAGTCTTCTTCACGGCAAAATGGGCATTTCATGTGATGACTAACCCCCTTTCTTCACTAACTCGGTCGACGATTAACTCCAACAACATTTGTAACTTCAACCCCTTGCGTAACACTCGTAACGCCAAGTCTCCCATCCTGTGGAGTACCTGTGGATGGACTACGTCTAACCTGTGTGCTCAAACCACAACCTGTGGACAAGCACCACGGAGTTGCTACTACATCTAGGGGTGTGAATCTAATGTATCTGGACGCGTTATGCAACCTATTCCGCTCGGCGTGTTGCTACCTCAGCGGTGAATCCACTCCAAAGGCCGTGTTGAGGTACTCAACCGTGAGCTTTGTCCGCAATACCAACCCTTTGCGGGCATAGTGCAGTGGACTAGACATGGGAATTTTGGCCGTTTCTGCGTACTTATCCCAGGGCAGCACGTGAACATTAGGTCGATTCGACGCGATTTTTTCGATGGTCTTGTTGAACCATTTTTGCTTTGATTTGCTGAAGCGATCCCCGTTACGCCCGTAGAGGTTCACCCAGAGAACGTTCCTCGTGGGACCAATTCGGTTCAGAATCTTGTTGATTCGAGCCTTCGTAGTTGACCGATCAACCCAGCGCATGTCGTTAGTACCCAAAGCTATGACCACCGTGTTGGGTATTCCCTCCCAAACTCTCTGATCACGAAGTTGCGATATCCCCCAGTTGATCCGTTTTCCGCCAAAACACCTAATAACAGGATTCCAACCCGCGGATTTTAGGGCTTTCGTGAGCATCGAGCGGGAGTCTCTGGTTACCGAATCTCCAATGACAAGCACCTTTTTCCCCTGCCCTGGCCCACGAGCGACCATGGGGTCGAAAGACAGAGGCGCCCGACATGCCCGAGCATCTCCTTCGGTACGCCAACGGGGATCTGCCTGCGCTGCAAGTGCCGGAGTCGCCGCGAATACAAGACTGATCAGCGCCCAAAAAAGTGCAGCGAGAACAAGACGCAGGGACGAGTTCTTCACCCTTCTACCTTAAAACCTAGCCAAAAAAGTCAGGCAATTGGGACGATGAGGGATTGCCCGGGGAATACGTGCTGTGATCCCAGAGCATTAATCTCACGAATGCGAATCACTAAATCACGGGGATCACCCTCTGGGTCAATGCTTTGGGCGATTGACCACAAGTTCTCACCCGGTTGCACGACAACAACACTGGTCGTTGGGCCTTGTGAACTGCCTGCCGCATCTGCGCTTCCACTACCAAAAAGGACCCAGGCGAAAATCGCCATGAGTGTCAGGATCAGGCTAAGAACGACCCGGCCTCGAGGGGTAAGCACAATGGGTGATTCATTCGGTGTTCTCGCTGGGGGCGCGCTGCGTCGAGAGCTGTGTGAGGAACCGCGGGTGGTGCTAATTGTGTTATTTATGGTGTTGTTCATGGGGAAGCCTTTCAGTCATTCGAACTAATGTACGATTTATAGCACCGAGATCACGACACGTCCAGCACATTTCGAACATGTGTTTGATTCGTGTCGTTTTCTGGGCTAACCTGACTTCACCAGATGGGTCTGACATTCGTGTGAGTTATCCGCTGGTGGGCACTACCCCACACATCGACACCCCACACATCGACAAGGAGTCACCATGGCGGGCCGGATCCAAAAACCGAAAGACTCAGTCACCCTCTCCCCAGAAGTACTCGCCGATTCAGTGGTGATGCAACTTCACGACCCATCGCGCAGCGAGCTGTCCCCCCGCCAGCGGGCAATCTTGGACATGATTCGGGAAACGACCTTGGAGCGCGGTTACCCGCCCAGTGTTCGCGAAATAGGTGAGTCTGTTGGCTTAACCAGCCCTAGTTCGGTGGCTCACCAGTTAAAGAACTTGCAAAGAGCCGGCTATCTACGGATTGACCCCAATCGCCCCAGGGCGCTGGTTCTCTCACCGGAAACAATTGAGCACGACTCATTCGAAATGATTGAACCAAACTCATCGACAACGAACGTCCCGGTTCTCGGGCGCATCGCTGCCGGTGGACCAATCCTGGCCGAGCAATCCGTTGAGGCCGTATTTCCACTTCCCCGCGACCTAGTCGGTGAGGGCGATCTCTTCAGTCTCAAAGTAGTGGGTGACTCAATGGTGGATGCGGCCATCTGTGATGGTGACTGGGTTGTCATTCGGCAACAAGCAAACTGTGAAAATGGCGATATCGTCGCTGCATTAATTGACGATGAAGCTACGGTCAAAACCTTCAAGCGCCGTGATGGCCATGTGTGGCTGATGCCACACAACCCGGCCTACTCACCAATTTTGGGTGACCACGCGCAAATTCTGGGCAAAGTTGTTTCGGTACTGCGCAAACTTTGATGTGTCTTTACCGCAGACTATTTGCCCGTTAGCCGCATGTCCGAATCACGACGTAATCTTTCCAGAGCGTTTATTGCTATGGTCGCATCTGTCGTGAACCACATCGGCGGCATGCTTTTTCTCAAGCTGCTCCCATAGCCAGAATTCGCGAGCCGTGAATCTAAAACACTCACAACACCTTTGTCCTGACCACTTCGAATCAGTCTGCCCGATGCCTGGGCGAGAAGCAGTCCGGCTCGTGGAAGGGTCACGGAACGAAAACCTGAACCACCTGCTTCATCAACTCGCGCTGAACGGGCTGACATCACTGGGTCATCGGGTCTAGGAAATGGGATTCGGTCAATAATGACTTGAATACACGAATCGCCCGGCACATCAACACCTTGCCATAGCGAAAGTGTCCCGATCAGAGTCGACTCAATGTCATTGGTGAACCGCTCCACAAGGAGTGACACGGACTCACCTTTTCTTTGAACGTGTAAAGCGCTATCGCAACGAACCCGCAAATATTCAGCCGCTTTCTCGACCGCACGCCAACTAGAACACAAAATCAATGTGCGCCCGCCCGCAGCTTCGACTAACTCCCCCATGACGTCTAGGGTCGCCATATCAAGGCCCTCACGACCGGGTGGTGGCAAGTTAGCCGCAACATAGAGGATTCCCTGTTGTGCATAGTCAAATGGGGAACCAACGTCGATGGTCTCGGTTCGCTTGTCGGTTCCCAAACCAAGTGATGCCGCTATTGCATCAAAGTTTCCACTCGTGGTGAGAGTCGCACTGGTGACCACTGCAAACTTTTCGGCGAATAACTTGTCACGCAAAAGGTGCGCGACACTTAATGGGGCACTGTGCAGTGTTGGAGGTCGACCATCATGATCAATCCACAGCACGGAGTCATTTCCCTGGGAAATGAATGCTCCCGCAAAATCGTGGAGTTCTTCGAGTCCGCCCCGCGCCCGTTGATTTCGCGCTGCAATATCTGGATCCTCACCCTTCTGGGGCGCCATTTCGGTGACACCCGCGTGGCTGGCATCACGAATCAAAGTCAGGGCAAGAAGCAGTTGTGGATCCACGAATGAGAGACGGGTTAATCCACTTGTTGGATCCGAGGCTGCAAGTAATGCATCTTCAAAAGCCTTGTGCGAGTCGACCAGGGCATCCATGGTTTGATCACTTACTTGCGAACCGACCCGAGAGATAACTCTTTCAACACCAGCAGCATTAAGTTCAATGGTAATTGCGCCGGTTGCTCGGTCAACTATTTCATGTCCCTCATCAATGATCACAATGTCGTGCTCAGGCAATATGGGAATGCCCTCCACAACATCAATGGCCAACAATGCATGATTCGTTACGACAATATGCGCCGCCTGGGCTTCCAATCGCCTTTTTGCCGTGAAGCAATCTTCACCATAGGAACACTTTGATTCGCCAACACATTCGCGTCGATTCACCGAGAAAGCACGCCATACCCGCGGATCAATATCGTCGCCAAAGTCATCTTTGTCACCGGTATCAGTGCTTGTTGCCCACGCGCGAACGGCGACCGCTTGGTCCCCGAGAACACCGCGACTCACCTCAAAAAGCGCCTCCCCGTCCGGGTCGGGAATCTCTGAATGCAGTTTTTGCAAACACACGTAATTGTTTCGGCCCTTGAGAACCGCGTATGTCAATGTGACGCCATATTGCTTTTCTAACGTGGAAGCCAACAGAGGTAAATCCTTCTCCATCAGCTGGCGCTGGAGTGCAATAGTGGCGGTTGAGACAACAACTGTGCCTCCACCTTCGCTTAATGCGTGAGCGGCAGCAGGAACCAGGTAGCCGAGAGACTTCCCTGTTCCCGTTCCGGCCTGGATAATTCGGTGACCACCCGCGG
>JBIIOS010000133.1:0-4879 GCA_044336805.1 Candidatus Nanopelagicales bacterium | reverse complement strand
TGGGCTGAGCAGGTTCCATTGTTAATTATTAGTGGTGCCCCCGGGATGGCAGAGCGCGAAGGGGATCCACTTCTGCATCACAAAGTGAAGGGCTTTGACACGCAGTTCAACGTGTTTAGGGAATTGACGTGCGCGCAGGCTGTTTTGAGTTCAACCCATACCGCTGCTGATGAAATTGATCGCGTGATTCGCACGATGCTCTCGGAGCAGCGCCCTGGCTATATAGAGGTTCCGCGAGACATGGTGACGGTTGAAATCGATGCGTCATGGTCAACAATTGATCCTTCACTTCCATTCTTGGACCCGGTCGCATTAGAGGAAGCGTTGGCTGATGTCATGTCTGAGTTGTCGCGGGCATCGACCGCTGTGATCCATGCCGGAGCCATGGTTGAGCGGCGTCACGTTGAATCCGATTTGATCTCATTTGCTATGACAGCCGGTATCCCGGTTGCAACAAGTTCACTCGCTCGAGGAGTTTTCCCTGAGCGTCACCCGCTGGGTTTGGGAGTCTATTTGGGTGCCTTGAGTCCGGAGAATGTTGTGCGTCGAGTAGAGGACGCCGACATCTTGCTGAGCCTGGGTGTCCTGCAAACAGATCTAACACTGGGCGCTTTCACAGCCAACTTGGATCACAAGAGAGAAGTGCTGTGCTCGGACACTGACGTCACTGTTGGTTACCGCACATATAAAGGTGTGCCCCTGTGGGCATTTCTCCCCGCATTGAATGCCGCGCTCGGCGGTAAGACGCTAAACATTTCACATGAATCAATCGCTGATCACGCACCATTTGTAGCAACGGGTGCCTCACTCACCGTTGAGCGAACGATCGATGCAATCTCGTCACATATTGATGAGCGGCACGGTGTTTTGCTCGACCCGGGTGAAGCGCTCTTTGCATCCGTTGACATGCGCGTGCCAACGTGGAGCCACGGCAGTGGCTATTACGCAACCATGGGGTACGCCGTTCCTGGCGCTGTTGGTGCGGGTCTTGCTGACCCCGATCGTCGCCCTGTTGTTTTGGTGGGCGACGGCGCTTTTGCCATGACCGGACTTGAAGTAGCAAGTTGCGCATTTCATGGGGTGCCAGCCGTATTCATTATTTTGGATAATCAGGGGTATGGAACTCAGCGCCCAATTCTTGAGGGACCATTCAATGAAATCCATGCGCTCGCCGCGGAAAAACTCATTGATGTAATTGGTATGGGTCAGGGTTGGCTCGTTGAAACTGAGGTTGAGCTCGATGCGGCGTTGAGTGCAGCATTAAGTTGCAACGAAATATGCATCATTCGGGTCAGGCTCCCCAAGACTGCTCGCAGTGCTGCGCTGTCGCGATTGGGAGCCGCACTCGCCGCTCGTGCCTAAGCAGGTCATTAAGTTAACGCTTCACTTCCCCTGGAATCTCTTTCTCGCCTACTACCAGAACAACGGCGGCCGGGACACGTGAGGTCGCAACGAATTGGTAGACGCCAGCCTCGGCAGGTGCCCGGTAACGAGCGAGATAAATAAAGTTGGTGTTCAGAGACGAGTAGTAGAAGTCTGTGCGTTCGTTAAATTTAATCGCTATTTTCTTGCCCGAAGGCGAAGTGACCACCAACCGAGGCAGTTGTGTGTTTTTCATTGCGTTCTCTGGTTTCTTATCTACAATCAAATACTCCACAATCAACTCCTCACCCTTTTTGAGTGCTGCGCGGAATGCTTTCTTTTGACCCGATTTGGTGAAGGACGCTTGGATGGCAAATGAGATCGTGCCATCAACCAACAAAGGACCTGCACTAGGGGTTGTGTCGCTATCAAGCAAAACCACCGGTGTGTGAGCCGTCGCATGTGTTGCCATGTGAGGCATAACCATGGCAACTGCGGCAAGTAATGCAATGGGAAATAGTCTCTTCATTGGCTTTCCTTATTTGTTTTTCTCGACGTGCTTCGTCTGGTTCAGTAACACAAGTCTGCCACCTATTAAATGCAGGCGAGTATTCACACGCGTGGTCGCATTCATTAAACATCGACGACTAGGAAGTTGACCACACATTATTATCACGGTCGGTGTCGAATCGGTAGTCGGTTTCGGTTAAGTCCATGATGTGTTCTCCCAGCCTGTGAGCACTGGCGATGGGATCAGACGGATCGTGAATGATTTCTCCGCGACTATTTGCAACTCCGACGCAGTATCCGACGAAGGATTGCCGGTTGTATCGCGTGAGTTCCTGGAACTGCGCTACCAGACCCAGTGTGGCGCCGGGGTAACTTTCTTCGCAAGAAATAAGGAGGCCAATCTGCTTGTTTTGCAAAGATTGCGCGTTAACTGAACCATCGGGTGCTGAATCTGATGTAAAGCAAAAAATGCGATCAAAGAAAGTTTTTAATCGCCCGGTCATGCCGTAATAATGCAATGGTGTGGCGAAGATGACCGCGTCAGCTGGTAAGAATTTCTTCAAGAATAGTTCGCCATACAGGTCATCTATTGAGCAGTTTCCTTCAACGTTGCGACACGTACGACAATCACGCAGCATCCCCTCCACGTAATCGTCAAGGAAAACGGTTTCGACATCATGACCCGCTTTTTTCGCACCCTCCGCAGCGGCAGCAGCGAGGATCGCAGAATTTCCATTGTGGCGCGGGCTCGCACATACAACCAGAACCCTTGACGACTTTGTCATGTTTCACCCCTTGCATTTCGTCGCATTGTTGAATCACGAATGCGAAGTTCCGATGGTACGATAACCTTTTGCGGGAATTCAGCTTGATCCTCGAGCGCCGAAATCAACATCTCTACCGCACGAATTCCTATCGTCTCTGGATCCAAGTACACGGCAGTGATTGATGGAGTGGCAACCAACAACACACTACTGTCGACCGCACTGACTATACCCAAATCTCTGGGCACTGATAGTCCTTGATCTTGAGCCGCATGCAATACCCCAAGGGCTAGATCTTCAGCAGAAGCAAGAATTGCATCAGGTGGCAAGCGACGAGCCAAAATCTTTCTGGCCGCATCTGCCGCTGCTTGCTGTGTTGGCGGTTCGGGCAATTCCACAATGATGGGAGTCAGGCCTTCCTCTTTGCACCAATCTCCATATTCGTCGGCAAGATCACGGGTGTATGAACGTCCCAAATCGGTAGTTATGAGGGCAGGTCGCTCGTAACCTTCTTCGCGCAGATGCATGAGTGTTTCCCGCGTAGTCCGTCGATGATCATTGTCAACGACACCAATGCGACTCGTCAACTCATTTGTCGCGCGACCATTTGTGACAATCAGCCAATCAGGATGCGATTCGATCTGAAATATTTGTTCATCACCACGTGGATCAACGATCATTACGCCATCAATTCCGTATCGATCCATGAGGGATGAGTCAACCCCGGCGGAAAGAATTAACAGAACGTATTCTCGGCGAGTTGCTTCATTTGATGCAGCGTTGAGCACCTCCAAGAAATAGTTGGAGTTTGGGATAAGAGCTGTTGAATTGGAATTTTGGGTGAAAGATGCAATCTGGAACGCCAGCGTGCGACTTTTTTGAGATACCAGTCTTTGGGCATGAATATTCGCTTGGTAATTCAAATCCGCAATGGCCGCTAACACCCGCTCCTTAGTGGCCGGAGCCACCCGCCCTCTGCCACTAATTACGTGGGAAACCGTGGTTATCGAGACGTCTGCGAGCTTGGCTACGTCACGAATATTTGCAGCCACAGTCAACACCCCTCATTTCCCGCATCCCGTGAATGTACACACCCGGCTCATGGCCTGCGAACCTCCGTTTTAAAGATGACGCTGTCAAAAAATTCCCAAAAAGATTATTTAATTCCCCTTGACTTCACTAGCGTGAGTGCTAATCTTCACCGAAAGTTTCCAAAACGTTTTGGCAAAAGTCAACATATCGCACTCATAGACTCAGGGAGCACCATGATTCGTAACAGCCGGATACCTTTATCGGTTTGCCAAAAGGTTTTGGCTAATTCAGGTGAGTGGACGGTTTAATCATGGGTCGTGTCAGTACTTCGGTCATAACAGATCCGGCCCTCGCAGCGATGTTTGATTGCGACCCCATACTGGTAGATGTAGCGCCAGCTCTCTCGGTTGTTCCCGGCCTGATGCCAAACATCATTCTGACCTCAGGGCCACCACTGGAATGGCATGAATACACGGGTGGCCAGAGAAACGCCATCATTGGCGGAGCCCTGCACGAGCGTCTCGCATCCAGTTCTGCTGAGGCGATCGCCAAACTTGATGCGGGTGAAATCCTCGTGCGCGGGTGCCATGACTACTCCTGCATTGGCTCTTTGGCCGGTGTGACAACGGCGTCAATGCCGGTGCTTGTTCTTGCGGACCAAAAAACCAATCGGAAAGCTTTTTGTACCTTGTTTGAAGGAGCTGGGACCAGCCGGCTGAACTACGGTGTTTACAACGAGGAAGTTGAAAACAATCTTCAGTTCCTGGCATCGGTAATAGGTCCTGCACTAAGTGAATTGATTCACAGTCTGCCTGAACCCATCCGCGTGATCCCGATTATGCAGCGAGCCCTGCACATGGGTGATGAACTCCATAGTCGCAATACGGCCGCATCCCTTCTATTCCTGCGTGACGTCATGCCGGCGCTCGTGTCAATGGAACCAGCAAAGGCAAAGGAATTGACGTCCTATTTCATGACCGGTGAGTACTTTTTCCTTCGAATCTCGATGGCGGCGTGCAAGCTGCTCGCCGATCAAATGAGTGGCACTCCTGGTTCAGGGATCGTGACCGCAATGGCCTTTTCGTGTAAGGAGTTCGGGATTCGTGTTGCAGGCTTTGGGGATCGCTGGTTCCGTGGCCCACTGCCAAGCGTTGAAAGCAGTGGGCTCTTCCCTGGATTCACAACCGACGACATTGAAGTAATGGGCGGGG
>JBIIOS010000132.1:0-4910 GCA_044336805.1 Candidatus Nanopelagicales bacterium | reverse complement strand
GGCAATTCTTAGGCCAGATGGATAAACCGGATGTTGATTTCATCGAGGGACTTTCACCAGCAGTTTCGATCGACCAAAAATCAACCTCGCGCAATCCTCGATCAACTGTTGGAACGATCACGGAAATCTACGACTACCTACGGCTACTTTACGCTCGAATTGGTAAGCCGCACTGTCCTGAGTGCGGAGACCCAATTGCCAAGCAGACGCCCCAACAGATAGTTGATCAGATTCTGGAAATGCCAGCAAAGACTAAGTTCCAGGTACTTGCTCCACTAATACGCGAACGTAAGGGCGAGTACCTTGAGGTATTTAAACAACTTCAAGCAGATGGTTACTCCCGAGTGCGTGTTGATGGCGAGATCCACTCACTTGACAGCGTTCCAACGCTCAAGAAGCAGGAGAAGCACACAATTGAGGTGGTTGTGGATCGCCTTACGGTGAATTCCGAGTCGCGCCAGCGGATGACAGACTCGGTGGAAACGGCTCTGAGACTCGGGCACGGAAATGTCACCCTGGATTTCGTTGACCGTGCAACGGATGACCCCAAGCGGGAGTTGACCCTGAGTGAGCATCTGGCGTGTATGCGAGATGGCTTGTCCTTTGAAGAACTTGAACCCCGCTCTTTTTCCTTCAACTCTCCCTTCGGGGCATGTCCATCGTGTTCGGGTTTGGGCGTAACGCGCGCCGTCGATGAAGAGTTAGTTATTCCCGACACGGCAGCATCGCTCAATGAAGGTGCCATCGCTCCATGGTCGCGCGGAACCGTGAGCGAGTACTTCAAAAGATTACTTGAAGCCCTCTCGGAAGAAATTGGGATTGACATGGACACGCCGTGGTCAAAGTTAAGTCCCAAGAACCGCAAAGCAATTCTTTATGGAACGGATTCCGAGCTACACGTAAAATTTAAGAATCGGTACGGTCGTCAGCGTTCTTACTATACGACCTACGAAGGTGTCGTCAATTTCATTGAGCGCCGCCACGCTGAAGCTGATACCGACTCTTCTCGCGAGCGCTTCGAGGGCTTTATGCGTGAAGTTCCTTGTGTTGCGTGCCAGGGAAGTCGACTTAAACCGTTGACCCTAGCCGTCACAGTTTCGGAACATTCCATCGCGCAAATTGCTGCATTACCCATTAGCGGCGCACGCGATTTATTAGCCTCATTGAAATTGTCAAAGCGTGACGAAACGATCGCCGCGCGGGTTCTCAAAGAAGTGAACGAACGCCTGCAATTCCTTGTCGACGTTGGATTGCACTACCTCTCGCTGGACCGTGCTGCGGGGACCCTCGCGGGTGGAGAAGCACAGCGAATTCGCCTTGCTACTCAGATTGGCTCAGGTCTCACGGGCGTTCTCTATGTTCTCGACGAGCCGAGCATTGGCCTACACCAGCGTGATAACGAGCGACTGATTGAAACGTTAATTCGCCTACGTGATCTAGGCAATACTTTAATTGTCGTTGAGCATGACGAGGACACGATCAGAATGGCGGATTGGATTGTTGACATAGGACCAGGTGCCGGGGAGCACGGGGGTGAAGTTGTCGTCAGCGGCAAGCTCGAAGACCTCATGAAATCGAAAAGATCGATAACCGGTGCATACATTTCTGGCGCGCGTAGCATCGCAGTCCCTGAGCATAGGCGAGCTCAAGATCGTGGGTGGATTGGTGTTAGCGGCGCTAAAGAACATAATTTGCAAAATGTGAACGTTGATTTTCCTCTGGGAAATCTTTGTGTAATTAGTGGTGTCAGTGGATCCGGGAAATCAACTCTGGTAAATGATGTCTTACTTAATGTATTGGCACGTGAACTTAATGGCGCCTCCGTTGTGCCGGGAAAGCACACCAAGGTCACGGGGCTTGATCAAGTGGACAAGGTTGTACACGTTGACCAAGGTCCAATTGGACGAACCCCTCGCAGTAACCCGGCAACATATACGGGCGTATTTGACCATGTTCGCAAATTGTTTGCCCAGACACAGGAAGCAAAAGTCCGTGGATACCAACCGGGCAGATTCAGTTTCAATGTCAAAGGAGGTCGCTGTGAAGCTTGCAGTGGTGATGGAACTTTAAAAATCGAGATGAACTTCCTTCCTGATGTCTATGTCCCATGCGAGGTGTGCCATGGGGCTCGTTACAACCGGGAGACACTCGAGGTTCACTACAAAGGCAAGACAATTGCTGAAGTGCTCAACATGCCAATCGAGGAGGCGAGCGAATTCTTTGCTGCCATCCCGGCAATCTCGCGCCACTTGAAGACGTTGGTTGAGGTTGGATTGGGTTACGTCCGGATGGGTCAATCCGCACCCACTCTCTCGGGTGGGGAAGCACAACGGGTAAAGCTCTCGGCAGAATTACAGAAACGTTCGACGGGGCGGACTATTTACATTCTTGATGAACCCACAACTGGGCTGCACTTCGAAGATATAAGAAAATTGCTGTTGGTGTTACAAAGCCTGGTTGACAAAGGCAACAGTGTCATCGTTATTGAACATAATCTTGATGTGATTAAATCAGCTGATTGGATAATCGACATGGGACCCGAAGGTGGGTCGGGCGGTGGAAAAGTCGTTGCCGAAGGTACACCGCTGGACATCGCGGCGGTCAAGGCAAGTCATACGGGTAGATTTCTCAAGAACATGAAACTCAAGAACTAGGGAGAATGACGATGAAACGAAGAGACGTTCTCAAGGCTGGAGCAGTCACGGGAGCACTGGCGGTAGTTGGTGTATCCGTGAGTTCCTGCGCAAAGGAAACGGCCGTCACCATGTCAGCTGATTCAATTGCAGTGACGGATATTCCCGTTGGTGGTGGAGTCATTGTTTCTGAACCACCTGTTGTCCTCACCCAACCAACCGCCGGTGATGTAAAGGCCTTCACGTCGATCTGTCCACACCAAGGCTGCAAAGTGAGTGAGGTGAGCAATAACGAGATTTATTGCCCATGCCATGGATCCAAATTTTCGGCCCTTGACGGTTCAGTTATTCAAGGCCCCGCTACCGAAGGGCTTGCTGCCGCAGCGGTGGCAGTCGATGGAACCAAAGTCAGTTTTGGCTAATCCACGTAGTCATTAATGTCTGATCCTTCGAGTTATCGCCCAGCACCGGGAAGTATCCCAGTCAGCCCTGGTGTTTATCGCTTTCGTGATCCCGAGGGTCGAGTGGTTTATGTCGGAAAAGCTATAAATTTACGTTCGCGTCTCAACTCGTATTTTCAGGATTTCGGTGCTTTGCATGCTAGAACACAGAAAATGCTCACAACTGCATCTAGTGTCGATTGGCTGAGTGTCGGCAATGAAGTCGAAGCACTCGTATTGGAATATTCCTGGATCAAGGAATATTCGCCACGATTCAATGTGCGTTTCCGAGACGATAAAACATATCCCTACCTTGCGGTGACAGTGGGCGAAGATTACCCGCGGGTCGCGGTTGTTCGTGAGGCGAAGAAAAAAGGTACGCGGTACTTCGGTCCCTATACGCAGGTATGGGCCATCAAGGCGACCTTAGAGGAGTTAATTCGCGTTTTCCCTGTCCGCTCCTGTCGTAATGGCGTTTTTAATCAAGCGAAACGAAGTGGCCGCGCCTGCCTACTCGGCTATATCGACAAGTGCAGCGCACCATGCGTTGATCGAATAACCATCGAGGACTACCGCGAACTGGTTGATCAACTGATGCGCTTTCTCAGCGGCCAGACCCGTGAGTTTGTCGACAACATAACTGATCAGATGAAAGACGCCGCTGAGAGGGAAGACTATGAAGCTGCTGCCAAATGGCGGGACCGCCTCATAGCGCTTGAGAAAGTGCTTGAGAGGAATTCGGTTGTATTTGATGACTCAACCGATGCCGATCTCTTAGGCTTTCACTTTGACGAACTTCACGTCGGGGTCCAGATAATTCATGTTCGCGTTGGTCGGGTAACGGGGGAGCGCTTTTTCGTGGTGGAGCGTTCGGAGGAACTTGAGGAAGCTGGATATGTTGAACGAATCTTGACAAGGGTCTACTCCGATATCGCTACAGATGGGATACCAAAAGAAGTACTTCTATCCCAATTGCCAACAAATGACGCCGCTCTGACAGCATGGATGGGTAGTACTCGCGGATCCAAGGTTGATCTTCGTATTCCACAACGAGGTGACAAGCGAGCGCTGATGGCGACAGCTGTCCAAAACTCGGAGAGATCACTTGTGAAGGCGAGATTAGAAAAAAGTGCGGATATTACTGTTCGAACTCAGGCACTAAATGATCTGCAGGAAGTTTTGGGCTTGGCCGAACCACCCTTACGTATCGAGTGCATTGACATTTCCACGCTGGCCGGAAAGGAAACCGTGGGATCACTTGTCGTATTCGAAGATGGATTACCCAAGAAGTCTGATTACCGAAAGTTCATCATTAAAGGTGAGCGCAAAGATGATCTTTCCAGCGTCTATGAAGTTGTCAGTAGGCGTTTTCGGGACTCATTCGATAAAGAAAACACGCGCTTTTCCTATCAACCCTCACTCCTCGTTATCGATGGTGCTGCCGGACAGGTTAAGGCTGCGGCTTCAGCATTGCGTGACTGTGGAGTCAGTATCCCGGTGGTTGGGCTCGCCAAGCGGCTCGAAGAAGTCTGGGTGTTGGGCCAGAGTGACCCGATTATTTTCGCGCGGAACAGTCATGCGCTGCACCTATTGCAAAGCGTTCGCGACGAAGCTCATCGGGCAGCGATAGGACACCATAGAAAGCGACGCAATGCAACGTCCCTCAAGAGCGAACTCGCAGATATACCCGGAGTCGGTCCCGTAACGATTAAATCGCTCTTAAACACCTTCGGCTCGGTTAAGAACATTAGGGCGGCCAGCGTCTCCGAACTTGAAGCGACCGAAGGAGTTGGCTCCAAAAGTGCTCAAATGATTTGGAACAGTTTGCATCCCAATG
>JBIIOS010000018.1:0-19174 GCA_044336805.1 Candidatus Nanopelagicales bacterium | reverse complement strand
TGGTCAAATATTCCCGACTCGCAAATCAACATAACGACTGATGGTGGAACCAAGCTCCACATCACGCGAAGCCAGATTCGCGATTGTGTGAAATCACTGCCCAAACGGGGTACCTACCATGTGAATAGAGAGGTTTTTCTCAAACGAGCCCTCGAATACCTAGCACGGAATTTGGCCAACGACCAAGGGCACGAGCAACTTGACTACGAGACTAGGAGCGAACTGCTCGCTGACTTTATCGACGATCGAAATGTACGCCGAGTTTTAAACCTCATGTGGATGCCAACTACCCCACAAAAGGTGCTAACGAAATTGTTTGCTGATCGTGATTTCCTTCGCCAGGTTTCTCATGACGTTCTTTCACCTCGGGAACAAGATTTACTCTTCCGTGAAGCAGGAAGTACGTGGACTGTCGACGATGTTGCGCTTTTAGATGAATGCGCTGAACTTCTTGGCGATTGGGTACGCTCAGTTCCCGCGCCCCGTGAAACACGTTCTGACTACATGGAACTCGACGCGGGTGAAATGCGTTACGGGAATCGCGATGCTCGATCCGCACGAACATCAACCGTCGCAGAGCGCGCGTATCTTGATCGCGAGTGGATTTATGGGCATATCGTCGTTGACGAAGCACAGGAGTTAAGCGAAATGGCTTGGCGAGCCATCCAACGCCGAGCCGTAAGAAAATCGATGACGATTGTGGGTGACCTTCAACAATCGTCACATCCTGCGGGTGCTCGTGACTGGAACGATGCTTTGGATTGGGCTGGGGAAAAGTTGGCGTTGTTTAGCCTCAATGTCACCTACCGCATCACAGAAGAGACCGTCCAAACCTCAATCGAGCAGTTGATCAAAGCGGGGGGAAGCGCACCCGAATTGGTTTCAATTCGAAATGGATTGCCTACCATAAATGTGAGCCTCGGGGAAAGCGACATTTTAACCTTCCTCACAAAAACTATGGAAGGACAGGCTGGACGCGCTTGCGTTATTTTGCCGGACGCGCTTTTATCTCATTGGCAAGAAAAATACGATGACAAGTCAACCGATATCGGTTTCGGGCCGGCAGCGATTGACTTTCGCATTGCAGTATTGAGCGCAAGGGAAACCAAAGGATTAGAATTTGACATCGTTTTTGTCGTTAACCCAGAGCAAATTGGTCTTCAGGGTGTGCGTGGCTCTGATATTTTTGTCGCATGTACTCGAGCAACTCATCAGCTCTATCTACTTGAAGTCGAATCAGACTGATTTCCGAACTCAATCGTCTTGAGTCCACTGCGAGTAAAGACTTGTATTCAGTTAACTCATTGCCATTGAATTATTCTCCGCTATTTGGGTTCTCCTCCATTGCGAATGTCATGTCTACCTTAGGCAATAGTGGCGCCCAATCAAAGACCACTTCAGTTCCCAAAACTATATCTTGCAACGACCTGTTCTTAGAACTGATAATTGACCACATCAGGCCCGGCGCAAACACCACTGAAAGCGCTGACCGAAGTCCCGCTAACCACAGTCCAAGGTTTTCACCGTTTCTGGTTTGTACGCGTAACCCCATCAAGATATTTCCTAATGATCTACCACCGATGGACCAGCTCCATGTCCAATAAAGCCACATAAGCAGATAACCGATGATCAATAATGGAACTCCCGTTAACGCTGGCAAAGTATAAAAGACATTCAAGATGTAACGAAGCGCTTCCCAGCCTCCCCATGCACCCAAAACAAGTATCGCGACAAGCGCGATATCTATGAATGCAGCAATCAATCGACTGGTGAACCCCGCGCTCAATCCTTGGATAGCGCGTGCTCGTTCCGGCAACGAACTGAAATGAACTTGCGAACCGGGGACGAACGTTTTATTGAACTGACTAAATGTCGGCATGTTCCACCGACACTTCTCGTGATTTAGTTTGCCTTTCCTTGCGGAAAAGGATCCGATCAACTATGTGACTGACAAAATTATCGGTTTGAATCGCTTGAAAACGCAGGGTTCCCAACAACCCATCAGCGACACCGCCTGTGCTCTCACGCACCAGACTCGGCAAATCAATTTCCTCGATTACGTAATCGGCAATTTCCGTCATGGGAATGCGATCAAGGATCGGTGTGATGTCTGCTTGAGCGACAATTTCATTTACGTCAACGTGTTCTTTAACAATCTCGTTGATGTCGATTCGGGAGACTATCGCATTAACTGCAACCGGTACTACCGTGTCCAGAACTGATTTCGTTATTGCTTTCGTGGACTCCGTAACTAAATAAATTGAGGTTTCTGCAGCGAAACGTGCCAGTCCTAATGCTCCTGACCCAACTGAAGTCGCGGTGGAAACCACAGAGCCGAGGGCACTCGCATCAATCGGAGCATCGAGTGAGATCTCAATCCAAGACTCTCCCTCATCCAGTTCGTCACTCACAGGTACATCATGTCCTACCAACTATGCTGCCGGAATGGGCATCCTTAAATCTTGGGCGATTGGCATTCTCGCAATTGTTACCGGGCTGGCTCTTTTCCTCACCGCAATGACTATCTCGAACAATATGGAGTCATCAGTGACGCAAAGTGACCTGGAGCCGTTCTACACCCCACCTACTCCCCTATCAGGAATGCCGGGTGACCTGCTTCGGGTTGAGCCCCTCGGTATCGACGTTGACGGCGCCGATGCACTACGAATCCTCTACTTAACCGAACTCGACAATGGCGACCTAGCTGCTGCCAGCGGGATGGCATTCATCCCGACATCATCAAGTCCGCAGGTGCCTCGACCAGTAATTGCCTGGACCCATGGAACCGTGGGTGAAGGCGAAGCGTGCGCGCCCTCGCGCTCGGCCGATCCCACATCCCAATTAACCCAATTTCTACCCAGCATGATCCAGCTTGGTTGGGCCCTCGTTGCCACGGACTACACCGGCCTGGGCACCCCAGGAGTACAGGCGTACCTGCTCAAAGACCAAGAAGTTCGCGACACAGTGAACAGTGTTCGCGCTCTCCAACAGATCCCTAATTCAGGCGTTGGTGCCCGCTACGCGGTGTTCGGTCACTCACAGGGCGGTCATACCGCTTTGTGGACCGGACATCTGAGTAAAGAGTTCGCGCCTGAACTTGATCTACTCGGGGTAGTCGCAGCGGCACCTGCAGCAGAGTTAACGCAAATAATGAGTAAGCAGTGGGACACATTGATTGGTTGGGTAATCGGTGCCGAGGTAATGCGTTCTTGGCCGCTGCGTTATCCGGATCTCCCCGTAAATGAGATTTTAACCACTCCCGCCCAGAAGAATTACGACCGATTAGCCCAGGAATGCATCAAGGATGCCGCCATCGAAGCAGAAGTTCGGATGAATGCATTCAACGAGAACTTCTTTTCTTCGAACCCCCTTGATAATGCGGCTTGGAGTTCAGCTTTAGCTGATCAAACCCCGCCACCACTCCCCGCCGAGATGCCGCTCCTGCTCATCCAAGGTACTGCGGATGAAGTTGTTCTTCCACAACCAAACGCCTATCTGCAAAAGACATGGTGTGAAGCGGGCACGAATATCAGCGCACTGTGGCTTGGCGGTGTTGGGCACACGCTCGCCCCAGCGATTGGTGGCCCAACGGCGGTCGACTGGTTACAGAAAATTTTCGCAGGGACGGTGCCGAAGTCAACGTGTGGCGATCCGATTCCGGTATTACCGCCGCTATAACAATTATTCGGAAGTAAGCGGACCAGTTTTTGCCTGAGGAAAATAGTCCTGTCCAATGCCTGAAGTGCGCTTAGGCACCATCACTGATCTGTACCAAGACACAATTTCTTCACCGTCTTGGTTCAAGCCTCGAGTTTTCATGCGAATGATTCCCATCTCAGGTCGGGAGCCGCTCTCTCGCTTTTCAAGACACACACTCTCCGCGTAGATGGTGTCTCCGATGTACACCGGAAACGTGAGTTTGATATCGGTCCAACCCAAGTTGGCCACCGCATTTTGGCTCATATCAATGACCGACAAGCCGAGAACGAGTGCCACCGTCAAACCAGAGTTAACGATTACGCGCCCTTGCGTTATCGGGTTACTTTGTGCGAGGTGCGCGTTGAAGTGGTTCTGATTCGTATTGCACGTCAGAAGCGTGAACCAGGTCGAGTCTGCCTCAGAGATGGTTCGTCCAAATGGATGCTGGTAGGTGGTGCCGACTTCAAAGTCTTCAAAAAAACGGCCTAATTGGGCCGGAACTATTTCACTCACTGGTGTTTAAAACCCCTTGTTCTTATTGTTCGCCGTCGGTGCGCTTTCGCCACCGATCCTCCATGCGATTCATGAAGTTTACGTTCTTGGGAGCCTTTTGGGTTTTGGCTCGAAATGCCTTAACGTCAGGGTCTGCGTCAACTGCGTCTGCCGAAACGGCAGCCCCACCAGTAAATGCCGAGTAGGTGATTACAGCTCCGATTAACATTACGGTGAAACCCGCCACGCCAACCGCGGGGCTGGTTGCAACACCAAGAACTAAAAGCCCGAGGCCGGCAAGAACTGCGAGGACGCCGAGTGCTGCACGCTTGCGTGTTGCCCCGGTACCCGCTGTACGAAGATTTGATGCGAATTTGGGGTCATCCGCGTACAAAGCCTGTTCCATTTGTTCGAGCAGTTTCTGCTCATGTTCTGACAGTGCCACGCTGGTCCCCTTTCGTGTCGGCGCAATCTACTCACTTTTTTAACCTCTACTCCCCTAAGGATATGACGAATCCTTCGGTAAGCAACCCCTCACCCCTTATTCCCGACAAATATGGCTAATTTCGAAGTATTAATGACCATAAATCCCCATTTATTGGCTAGGAGGGGCCTCTGGCGAGCCAACCACCGATCGGGCCGGAAGCACAGCCCCCGGACCAAACTTGTCGCGCAAAGCATCTATTGCAAGTTCGGCATCACGGCGACCATGCTCGGGCTCACCAAAAAGAAGTTGATCGGGTGCTTCGTCGGCTGCTAGCAAGCCGTCAACCTTCACCCCAACGAGCCGGATTCGCACTCGCTGCAATCCAAGTGCTTCATAGAGCTTCCAAACGGTTGCATAAATTTCATGGGATAGATCGGTATAGGAGCCTGTTTTGGAACGGGTAATTGTGGTGAAGTCAGCAAACCTCAGTTTCACCGTCACCGTCTTGCCTTTATAACCGGCCTTGCGCAGCCGGGCAGCAACCTTGTCTGAGAGCGCGGTGAGTTCTGCACGGATTACCGTGGGGTCATCAACGTCATTGCTAAAGGTGTGTTCGTTACTGACACTTTTTTCCACTTCATGTGGCACCACTGAACGGGGATCTCTGCCCCAGGAAAGTTCGTGAAGGTGTGTTCCACTTTGGCCAAGTGCCCGGTTCAAGGTTTGCACCGGAGTGTTTGCGATATCGGCGACAGTTTGCAAACCAAGGCGGACCAGAACTTCTTCTGTTTTCTCTCCCACTCCCCACAATGCACTGATGGGAAGTGGGTGCAGGAAATCAATTACGCGATCTGCGGGGATCAGCAGTAGCCCGTCAGGTTTAGCTCTTGTTGAAGCGAGTTTTGCGACAAATTTTGTGCTGGCGACACCGACTGAACAGGTGATGCCCTGCTCATCTGCGACCCGAGCTCGAATGAGTTCGGCAATGGTGAGTGGATTGGAAAGCCGACGAAGAGCTCCCGAAACATCGAGGAATGCTTCATCGAGGCTTAGCGGTTCGACGAGCGGGGTAACAGATTCAAATAGCGCCATGACATTGCGGCTTACCTCGGAATATTTCTCATGGTGTGGCGTAAGAAAGGTGGCCTCGGGTGCAATTCTGCGAGCGCGCGAAATCGGCATTGCTGAGTGCACGCCGAGTGCACGTGCTTCGTAGGTCGCCGTGAGAACAACCCCGCGATTTCCTTGGGCCGCTATAACAACGGGTGTTCCTTTAAGTTCGGGGTAGTCGCGTAATTCAACTGCAGCATAAAAAGCATCCATATCAATATGCAAAATATTGCAACCTGAATCATTGGAACCAAAATCAAGTTTTCCGGTTTGGCGGCGCACTTGACTCCTGCTCATGTGCGCTCCTTAATCTCCACGAATACCTTTGCTACTGATGCCGTCACCATCCGGGCGTCCCGGGGCTTATGTGCCACAACTTACTTGGCGGGGTCGCAATCGGGGTCTTAATATCAGCATAAGCAGACTGCTTAAACCCGCTTCCGTGAATACGGGCAATTCGTTTATGCGGTGCACCACGATCAGGAACCTGGTGCGTAAGCACCAATTCGTTGACCGCGACAATTCCGCCGTCAAGCCACAAACGCCTAATACCTCCCAACTCCCAGCAGCCGGTTGCGCGCAATGAGACCCCCCTCGGCCCGGTCCTGCGAATTTCACCACGAACTAACAGAATCCACGAATTGAAAAGATCATGGGCATAAGGACCTTGGGCATCTTCGAAAAAAGTTGCGTCAACCGGACCGGTTGAGTCGTCGAGGGTAAGAAAAACCACTCGCTTACCAGTACGAATCGGTGGCATTTGGGTCGCAACTTTGACTCCAGCAATAAAAATGATTTCCTTGGATCGACATCTAAGTAAATCCCGTGATTGAACGATGTTCAGGCCTTTCACAACGTCTGAATAAAAGTCCATGACATGACCGCTGACGTCAAGGCCTAAAACCTCTAACTCAGATTTCACTCGTTGCGCACTTGTCATTTCAGGTAAACCTGATGCAATAACACCACTGTCACTATCTGTGACGTCAAAACTTAATTGCGCCACCGGGGCACTTTTCCCGTGGCTGCGATCAAGATCGGCAATTTGAAGAAGCAGGTCCCGCCGCGTGATCTGCCCACGCATTTTTCGCTCGGTAAAACCGTAGAGGCTGTCAAAAGCCCCGGCCACCACTAAGTTTTCGGCAACCGGGCGGGAGGGGCGTGCACGCAACCACAGATCAGAAAGTGAAGAAAACGGTTGGCCCGCAATAAGCCGCTCAATCTCAGCTTGGGAAATTTCTTTTAGATCGGTAAAAGAGACTCGAATTCCAAAGCTCAAATCAGGGAGTTGTTCAAGGTGAAATACGTGATTTGACTCATTAACGTCAAGACCCAAAATAGTGACCCCAAAATTTCGAGCGTCATCAAGGATTAACCGTTTGGGGTACATACCGGGGTCATGGGTGAGCAGCCCACAGTAAAAAGCTTCGGGGTGGTGGGTTTTTAACCACGCGCTTTGATAGGTCGGTAGTGCAAAAGCGGCCGCATGTGCTTTACAGAATCCAAAAGAGGCAAATGATCGCAAAATTTCCCAAACCCGATCAATATGGTCAATGTCGTACCCGCGGGCGAGTGCTGCAGGGTAAAACCACACTCGTACGTCGTTTTGGCCCTGTGGGGATCCCATGGCCCGTCGGGATTCATCAGCTTCAGCGAGCGAACAACCAGAAAAGATACTGAAGATCCGCAAAACTTGTTCATGGAACACCACAACTCCGTAAGTCTCGTTTAATGCGGGGGCAAGGTCAGGGTGTGGAAACACCGGAGCATTCCACCCTTGTCGAGCCCGCAAAAATGGGGTGATCATGTCTGATTTCACTGGGCCCGGGCGAAATAACGAAATATCAATGATCAGGTCATTAAAAGTTTCTGGAGCAAACTTTCCCACCAACTCACGCTGACCTGGTGACTCGATTTGAAAACACCCCAGAGTTTTAGTTGATTGAATCAGCTCAAATGTTGCTTTGTCATCAAGTGTGGTTCCGTCAATTACCGGCCGCTCCCCCGTAACCCGCTCTGCTTCATTGAGCGCGTGTGCCATTGCCGACTGCATTCGCACACCCAACACATCAAGTTTGAGTAATCCCATGTGTTCAACATCGTCTTTGTCAAAATGGGACATGGGAAATCCTGCTGCGCTGCTTTCCACGGGGGTTCGATCAAGCAATGTCAGATCTGAGAGCACAACCCCGCATGGATGCATTGCAATATGTCTGGGTAGCCCGTCAAGTGCTTCAACCAAGTCAAGGAAATTATCAATTTCACCGGTTGCGGCTAATTTGCCAAATGATGAGTGTCTAAGTTCTGGTAGGTCAACCAATGCAGATTTCACATTTCGAGCCCGGATATGCGGAAATGCTTTAGCAAAAGCGTCAATATCTGAGGCTGGCAAACCAAATGCGGCACCAACATCTCGGATTGCTGAACGGACGCGGTAGGTCTCCATCATTGAAACTGTGGCAATACGTTCAGTTCCAAATTTGTCAAAGATCCACTGATATACATCAAGTCTGCGTTCAGACTCAACATCAATGTCAATGTCGGGGAGCACCCGGCGAAGGGGTGAGAGGAACCTTTCCATGAGCAAGTTTTGAGCGATGGGGTCAACACCTGAAATTCCCAGTAAATAGTTGACCAAACTCCCGGCGCCTGAACCGCGTGCGGCAACACGGACTCCCTTTTCTTTCACCATGTCAACAACGTGGGCAACGGTAAGAAAGTAACCGGAGAAACCTAATTGGGTAATGGTTCGCATTTCTGCTTCAAGCCGGTGGGACGCAACAGATCGATCATGTGGGTGTGAGTAACTCTGTGGCAATTGATCTTCGCAGCGACGTAAAAGGATGTGGTTCGCCTCGCGTTCTGGTTCGGCAACCGGGCGATTCACAAGAATGTCAAGTTCGGGAACGAACACGTCACCGAGACCAAGGTCGCGTGCCGGATCTAGTGCACAATATTCGGCTAAGTGTTGGGTGTCGCGCAATAATTTATGCACATCACGCTCGCCGCCCTGTTGGCAAATCTCTTGGGCAACGTGATGCATCTGTTCAGCATCTTTTAAAAATCCTTGTGGGCTATTGCCCACCACGTGACGTGAATCCAGAGGGACCAGCAACCGAGCTGAATCAAGGAGGTCAGCGACTTTCGCCTGTTCGGGACTGACATAACGGACAGCATTTGTTAACACGGCGGGTAGTGATACTTCCCGTGACCACGACAGTAATCGAGCAGCTTTTACTGTTGATAAACCTGACTTTGATTTTTCTAAGTGGGAAGTGACTACAAGACCGAGATAGCGATCAAAGATCGCCCGCCAAGGGCGAAGCAGTGCGTCAGCATGGTGCGCCCTTCCGGTAAGTAATGCTTGTCCAACTTCTGACTCAGCAGTAAGCAGCGCAACTATTCCCGCGTGATGTTGGGCTAACGCCTGCCAGGAAAGAACAGGATCCCCGCGTTTTTCATGTGCTGCTGAGACCAACCGACATAACGACGCCCAACCTTGTGACCCAGTGGCTAACAGAATTACCCGCGGCTTTGTTTCATCAATCCACTGGCCACCGTGTGCCGGTGTTCGGCGAGCACCACTTCCGGAGGTTACTTTTGCTTCAGTTCTCTCAACTGCAAGATCAACCCCAATTACGGGAGAAATCCCATTGCGCGAACAAGCTCGAGCCCACTGGACCGCACCATAAAGCCCGTTGCGGTCGGTGAGACCGATAATTTTTTGCCCAAGGGCAGCGGCATGATCAACAAGTGCGTCAGGTCGGGACACCCCGTATTGCAGTGAATAACCCGATGCAACCTGTAAATGGGCAAACGAATCTGGTGAAACCCCCACGGCTACTCGCTCAGCTCACGCGTAAAAATTGAGAAGATGAATCAGAGTTGCAGGTTTCTAAAGACAGGCGCCCCTGTACAAGTGCATCAAGGGATGCAGCCACTTCGAAGATGAATCGCTGTGAGTCACGAACAAGGTCGTCAGCTTCCCGTGAGGTAACACAGGGAATACCCGCTTGTGCCGATGCGCGTTTTTGAGCACCCGCGGCAAAGAAAATTGCCCACTCACCAAATTCGGGGGCAACCTCGGTGAGTACTTCCCACGCGCTACGAATGCGCTGTCTCGTTGGGCCGCCATTTGGGCCGCCATTTGGATTCAGGGCCACTTGGGCACGGGCGGCGAGAACTGCCGCAGCGGCGCGTAATGCGCCAAGGTGCGCTGCCGCATAACGCTCGTGTGGAGTGTGCGCCGCTATGGCTTCCTGCAAACTTCCCTGGGCGCAATGCAGTAGCTCTAACGCTGGGCGTCGCGTGAACTTTCCCACCATGGGAGATCCTTTCGGGTTGATCGACAAAATATTGGTGCCACAAAGACACCCGCTTCTCTCGACCCACCCGCACACAATCCAGTCACCGGGGTCGGGGTCGAATCGACCCCGGTGACTGTGATCATGTGCCGGTACTAACTGACCAGACCCGCGCCTAGCCGCGAATCCGGGCCCGGGAGGCAGTTCGAACAGATTAAATCGAACATCTGTTCGAACAGATCCAAAGATAGACCGGTCCACTGACATCCGTCAACCCCACCCCCAAATTCACTTCACACACCCGGCTAATCCCCCTACCCACGTAATCCCCCTATCCACGGGGCCGTGGCCAAACTGGCCCCGGACTAATGTTGATTCATGCCCGATACCGAACAGCAGTCTGTTATTCATGTTCGCAATGCCCTGAAGCTCCTTGGCGCGAAAGGCGAAGTTCGCCGTCTTGATGACAGCGCCAGAACTGCGAAAGAGGCGGCTGACGCTTTGGGGATTGAAGTTGGGCAGATTGCAAGTTCCCTTATTTTTCTTGCCGATGGAAACCCGATTCTCGTCATGGCTTCGGGTAAGCACCGGGTAAATACCAATAGTGTTGCCGCAGCGCTAGAGGCTGATGAAGTTACCAAGGCAACAGCGGATGATGTTCGCGCAGCCACAGGTTATGCAATTGGTGGCGTGGCACCTGTTGGTCACCCAGAACAATTACCAACAATTGTCGATATCTCGCTTAGCCAATACGACGAAGTCTGGGCAGCCGCTGGTCACCCGCATTATGTTTTCCCAACGACCTATGACGAACTACTACGCATCACTGGTGGACACGCGGCAGAAATTAGCGTCTGATTTTTCCCGCTCGGTCAACCGGATTGTTCACTTTCAACCAGCTTTTTCAATCGCACCAGCGTCTTGAGAATCGCTTTTTGGTTGGCTTCGTAGGCGTTCATTAAGTTGAGAGCGACTGGAATGCGCGCGGTTGATCCGTCGAAAGTCTCAATTACTTCAGTTTGCTGGTCATTAATTGCAATAAGTTCATAGCGCCAACGGTGATGACCTGGGTGACACCAAGCGATCAGGCGATCCTGTTCGAATTCTTTAACGGTGTTCTTAATTCGGTAATTGACGATTAAATGCATGTCAACACCAAATTTGGAATCAAGCGTGAGCACATCGGGCCCGCGAACATTTCCTTTCACCGTGCCCGAACCGTCAAAGTCAGCGTGTTTGCGAGGGTCACTCAGATAAGCGAAAATAACTGAGGCAGGGGCATCGATAATTATTTTCCCTGACCGGACGTATTTTTGACCGGTATCAATAACCGTCGCACGAACTTGCTCAGTCATTTTTTTCCTATTCCTGTTTCAGATTTTCGATGCCATCTTGTGAACTCAATTGATTAGTCACACAATTGACTCGCCCATAAAACTCGTACTGAACTGTACTCCCACCAATTCCTTTGGATTAGTGGGTAAACCGAGTCGATGAGCTCCGCGCCGTACCGGGCAATTCAGGCTACAAACCCGGTGATCATTCCTGCGTGAGTGCTGCCGGTCACGGTGCACTGTCCACACCTATGCTTATGTGCCATGAGCATGCGGGTATACAACGGTCCGCATTCAGATCGCGGAGGTAACCGACCCTCGTGGACTAAATATGTCCCGTGGGTTTTCACCGGCCTCACGATTCTGGGCCAGATTGTGTGGATTTTAGTCTCCGGCGATACCCGTATTTTCCTCACAGCAATGACGGTGACCACCTTCTTCCTTGCCAGTTTGAGCCACGCCTATCTGCGACGGGGACTGGGTTGGACCCTGTCATTTTTTAGCATCTCACTTGCATTTGGTTGGCTCATAGAGGTGCTGGGGACAACTACTCAATTCCCATTTGGCGACTACGACTACTCCGACAAACTTGGCTGGGCATTGCTTGGCGTGCCCATTTTGATCCCCATGGCCTGGTCCATGATGGCTTATCCGGTCATGCTCGCCACCCAAAGAATGGCGAGCACTCCCCTTGCCACCGCGTTTATCGGTGGTTGGCTCCTCGCGGCCTGGGACCTATTCCTT
The DNA here is from genome assembly GCA_044336805.1 of Candidatus Nanopelagicales bacterium. Taxonomy (GTDB): domain Bacteria; phylum Actinomycetota; class Actinomycetes; order S36-B12; family S36-B12; genus UBA4592. Next base: position 7,064 of record JBIIOS010000018.1, on the reverse strand, counting down.
GATCCCATGATGGTGGGCGAGGGATATTGGACATGGAATCAACTTGGCTGGGTTCTTCCGGGGATTCCTAACATTCCATTGCAGAATTTCCTCGGTTGGCTTTTGAGCGCCATTGCACTCGCATTTGCTTTAAACCTTCTGCCGCGCAAGGTCGCCAACGACGCGGTGCCCAACACACTTTTAATCTGGATTTATTTCTCCAACATTCTCGCCGCTGCCCTATTTTTGGGAACAATTGGCGTGGCGCTTTGGGGCGGAATCGCAATGGGACTGTTCATGTTTCCTTGGCTGTGGCGAGTCTGGAGCCAACCCCAGTGGTAGTTCTTCCACTCGCCAGCACACTCTGTGTCGCACTCACCGCTCACACCGCATTTAATCTCACCAAATTGCGTTCACCACGTTGGAGTGGCAATGCAATAAATGAAAAAGTCAGTGTTCTCGTGCCCGCGCGCAATGAAGAAACTCATATCGCTCTGACAATTGAAAGTATTTGCAATCAAATTGGTTTAACCGATGTAGAAATAATTATTCTCGATGACCAGTCAACAGATTCCACGGCCGCAATAGTTCAGCGATTAGCTGACGGAAACTCCGACATCACATTAATGACGAATGATGTGAATCCACCTTCAGGCTGGCTGGGGAAGCCGCACGCTTGCCATTTACTTTCACAACAAGCAACGGGAAGTGTGCTCGTTTTTGTCGACGCCGACGTAATTCTTGAGCCCACGGCAATTGCTGCTTGTGTTGAGTTGCTGAGAGCCAAAGACTTCGGTCTCGTCGCACCGTATCCGCGGCAGCTCGCAGAAACCCACCTTGAGCGTTTAATCCAGCCACTCGTCACTTGGTCGTGGGCAAGCACAATGCCACTTGGAATTGCCGAAAATTCATTACGGCCATCCCTGTCTGCAGCAAATGGACAATTCTTGGTTTTTGATTCACCTGCTTACCGCACATCAGGTGGTCATACCACTGTTAAAGGAGAAGTGCTCGAAGACATTGCGTTAATGCGATCGGTAAAATCAAACGGATTTCATTGCGCAACCGTCAATGGCAGCGAATTGGCCCACTGTCGCATGTATGACAACACGGACGATCTCGTCAACGGTTACACAAAATCCCTGTGGGATGCATTTGGGTCCCCCGCCGGCTCAATTGCCGTTAATGCATTGCTTGCATTTACCTATCTCGTTCCACCAGTTGCCATGATGACCTCGCGAAAAACTTCCACTCGAGCCATTGGCGCGGTTGGGTACTTCGCCGGAGTAGCAGGTCGAGCAATGGTTGCGAAAGAGACAGGGTCGCGTGTTGTCCCTGATTCTTTTGCGCAACCGGCATCTATAACTGCCTTCATCGGACTCAATGCGCTGAGTTGGTCTCGCCACCTGCGCGGAAAAAATTCTTGGAAAGGGAGAGCGGTTTAGATGAGTGAACCTCAAACCTCTCATGTGGTTGTGATTGGTGGCGGTGTCGGTGGAATGGCTGTTGCTGCGCGCTTGAGTGTGAAAGGGCACCGTGTCACACTCCTTGAGCACGCTGATCGAGTTGGTGGAAAACTGTTTACTTACCGTCGTGAGGGCTTTGCATTTGATACAGGTCCCAGCCTTTTCACCCTTCCCGCGGTCTACCGCGACCTGTTCTTGAAAACCGGCAAGAGCCTTGAAGAAAGCATTGATCTGCAGGAACTTGACCCGGCATTTCGCTATGTATTCCCCGATGCAAGTGAAGTAACTCTTCCCGGCGTTGATCCAGCAAAATGCGCTCAAGCATTCGGTGAGGCATTTGGTGCAGAAAGTGAATCCCAGTGGCGTGAGTTCACCGCACGTGGCGCAGAGATGTGGCGATTAACGCGAGGGCCCTTCCTCCAGTCGCCACTCAAGGGCTGGAAGTCGCTATTGCCTTTAGCTAATCCAAGTGATGTAAACACCATTGCGCCATTTACTTCATTGCGCAAACTTGCTCGCAAATATTTCACCGATCAGCGCATGATCACTATTGTGGATCGGTATGCCACCTACACCGGATCAGACCCACGCCACGCGCCAGCCGTCCTAGCGACAATTCCTTACATCGAGCAAGTTTTTGGCGCCTGGCATATTGGCGGCGGGGTGGGAACACTTGCAACAGCATTAGAGCAACGGTGCATTGAGCGCAAAGTTGCGATCCGCACAGGGGTAACGGTCACTAACATTGAGACGATCGATAACGCGGTGTCTGGCGTTCGACTCGACACGGGTGAATTCATAGCCGCTGACCTCGTGGTCTCTAACTCTGATGCAACACTGACCCAGGACCTACTCTCACAGCAAGATCAGAAGCGTGTTCGTAAAATTCCTGACTCGCCATCACTCGCTGGCTTTGTTTTGCTGCTCGCGCTTAATGGAACTACCGAGGGACTAGCGCACCACAATGTGTGGTTTCCCGACAATTATGACGCAGAATTTGACGCAATCTTTGGAAAAACTCCGGCTCCCCCACTCGATCCAGCAATTTATGCGTGTGTCCCCGATGATCCTCAAATGCGCCCATCGAAGGACACCGAATCGTGGTTCATCTTGGTAAATGCACCACGCCATGATCCGAACGCCCGCAACGGATTTGATTGGGATGCACCCGAAGTTAAAGAGAAGTACGCGCAAAACATTTTGGAGAGATTAGCCGAGCGTGGAACTGACATTCGATCCCGAATCAAGTGGATGGAAATTCGAACACCGGCCGATCTTGAACGAGAAGTGATGGCACCGGGTGGCAGCATCTATGGAACTTCGAGCAACGGTCCTCGAGCAGCATTTACCCGACCGGCTAATCAGTCAGTAATTTCCGGGCTCTACCTTGTTGGTGGCTCAAGCCACCCGGGTGGCGGACTCCCTTTGGTCGGAATGGGCGCCGAAATAACTGCGGACCTCATTGGTCGCGCGAAGAAGGCAAAGCCGTAAAGCCGTACCAGCGAGCTAGCCGCCCACCTAATGCAAGCAACCGGATACGTTCTTCTGTTTGAGCTTGCACATCAAGTGTTGCCACAATCACCAGCTGGTCCTCGGCTCGAATCCGAGTTTCCTCACGTGGAACCTCAGCGACGCCTTCACGAATAACGAGTGAGACTAGCGCGCCGCGCGGCAATCCCATTTCCACGACAAAAACACCCACCAGTGCCGATCCTTTTGGAACATCAACTCCCAAAACTGTTGCCGACATCCCGTCAAGTGGCGCACTTTCCACCTCAAGCTCCCGCAACTGTTCGGGTAAACATACGCCAATTTTGCGACCGAGGACTGCGATTACTGGTGTTTGGAAGAGGAGGAGCAGAAATACAACAATTAATGTTGCGTCAAAAACCAATTCAGCACCAGGAATACCGAATCCCAATGGAATCGCCGCAAACACGATTGGCACTGCCCCACGTAATCCCGCTATCGAAACAAAAGCAATAACTCTCGTGCCCATGCGAAATGGCGCGAGTGAAACGATCGCAGCAAGCGGCCTGGCAAAAAACACCAACAGCACAACAGCTCCTAAGGCGAGCGGAATGGCTTCGGGTAACCGCCCGACTTCGGCGAGCAGTCCCAGCATGACAAAAAGACCTATTTCGGCGATCCATGAGAGCCCATCGGAGAATCCCAAGATGGATCGTCGATGCGGGAGTTTTTTTGCCGAACCGATCAGAATGGCGGAGATATAGACGGCCATGAAGCCAGATGCGTGCAGAACCGACGCTGCTCCATAGGAAAACACGATAAGTGCCAACGCTGCAATCGGATACAAACCAACCCCTGGCAGCGCCAATCGAGGCAAAACAAACCGACCGAGATATCCGACGGCGATTCCAATAATTGCTCCACCGATGATTTCAGCCACAACCAAAATTGGAATCAACCACGCAGCCGTTTCTCCCCATGATCCACTTGCCACGATACTGACAATGACGACCACTGGTGCATCATTGAACCCAGCTTCGGCTTCGAGGAGAGTCCGGACTTTGTTGTTAACTCGCATTCGGCCTAGGAGTGAAAAAACTGCCGCAGCATCAGTTGCTGCCAGCACGGTGCCTAAAAGGACCGCAAGTTGCGGATCAAAGTCAAAGATGAAAATTAGTGGTAAGGCGACCACGCCAATACTGACGGCAATTCCAACCGAAGCCAATGCCAGCGAAGGCCCAAGTACGGGACGAAGCTGGTCAACCTTGGTCGTCAGTCCACCGTTAGCCAAAATCAGGATCAAAGCCGAATAGCCCAGGACAGTTGCAAGGGTCGCGTCGTCGAAGTAAAGAGCGGGGACTGTTGCTCCCAGCACCAAACCAAGAAACAGGTACATCAGAAGACCGGGAACACCCAGTTTTCCCGCAAAACGAACCGAAAAGATTGCGATCAGCACGATGAGCGCACCCAAAAAAGTGCCCATGGCGAGTTCTTCAAGCCCCATGTACACACCTCCTAGAGTTCAAGATCGAACCGTCCTTAGGCAAAGGTATCTGGCTTGATGGGTTGATCTGGCAGGTGAGATTGCCAATATGTGCAATATATGTGGAGGCAATAGAGTGTTCTCGTGAGTAAAAAGGTCCCGGGTGAAACGCTTGCTGCCGATATCCGCCCGCAAATACAGGACTGCCTTGACCAGTTTTTGGCCGGACAGAAGCCAATTCTTGAGGAAATAGGGCCCGAAACACTCCCGCTGTGGGATAGTGCCAAGACCCTGCTCAATGGCGGGAAGCGCCTTCGTCCACTCTTTTGCTACTGGGGTTGGGGCGCAGCTTTTGGTGATCCCAGCCAGCGCGACTCGGTGATCACTGCAGCAAGTTCCCTTGAGTTTCTGCAAGCATGCGCCCTCATCCATGACGACGTCATGGATGGCTCCGATACGCGTCGAGGGCTTCCCGCGGCCCACCGCCAATTTGCCAGTATGCACCGCGGTAGCCAGTGGCTGGGAATCCCCGATCGTTTTGGTGAAGGTGCGGCAATTCTGCTCGGGGATCTGTGTCTGTCATGGGCAGACCAACTTCTTCTCACAAGTGGCCTTCCCGCAGAGAATCTCAATGCCGCCAAGTCGGTGTATGACGAAATGCGAACCGAGCTCATGGCTGGGCAATACTTGGACCTACTCGAGCAGGCACGAGGCGGTGGCTCCGTAGAACGGGCACTACGAGTAGTTCGTTACAAGTCGGCAAAGTACACGATTGAGCGACCGCTGCACATTGGTGCAGCACTTGCCCTTGCCCCACAAGAAGTGTTTGACGCCTATACCGGTTACGGACTTCCCCTTGGTGAAGCTTTCCAGCTACGCGACGACATTCTCGGCGTTTTCGGAGACCCTGAAGTTACCGGGAAGCCCGCAGGTGACGATTTGCGGGAAGGAAAACGCACGGTGCTGATCGCAATTGCAACTGAACGAGCCAATCCGCATCAACTTAAGTCTTTGCATGAACTCCTAGGTGACGAACATCTATCCATGAGTGGTATCGAAACCCTGAGAGAAATTATCCGCGATACCGGATCACTTGATTACACCGAAAGTTTGATTTCTCAGTTACTCGAGGAGTCTTTGACAGCCCTTAACACAGCACCCCTTGACCAAGAAGCGGTAACTGCGCTCACAGATCTTGCCCACAAATCCGTTCAAAGGAGCCTATAAACACATGTCGAATTCACTGATTAGTCGACTACTTCCCACCCAGCGCACGGTCACCGGCCCAACCGACAACGTAATCGTTGTGGGTGCGGGCCTCGCTGGTCTTTCAGCAGCAATGCGCTTGGCGGGTGCGGGGCGCACCGTGACGATTTTGGAACGTGAAGCCGTCCCTGGCGGTCGCGCCGGACGAATCGAGATGAAAACTGAGAGTGGCACTTACCACGCGGACACCGGACCGACTGTTTTGACTATGCCTGACCTCATTGCTGACTGTTTCGATGCTTTGGGTGAAAACATGGACGACTGGATCACGCTCGAACCTGTTGCGCCCCTCTACCGTGCTTTTTATGCTGATGGATCAATCCTTAACGTCCACAGCGACGTGGACCAGATGGCCCAGGAGATCTCCGAAGTGATCAGTGACGAAGAGGCCCAAGGCTTTCGCAAATACGTTGACTTTGTCTCGAAACTCTACAAGTACGAGATGAAGGACTTCATCGATCGCAATATTGATTCACCCCTTGACCTGCTCACGCCCGACCTAGCAAAACTTGTTGCAATTGGTGGTTTTCGAAAACTTGCTCCAAAAGTGCGGGACTATATGAAAGATCCACGCACTGAGCGCGTTTATTCATTTCAAGCCATGTATGCCGGCCTGTCCCCCTATGACGCCCTCGCAATTTATGCCGTGATCGCCTATATGGACTCGGTTGCCGGTGTTTTCTTCCCCAAAGGTGGCATGCATTCAGTGCCTAAAGGCATGGCAGGTGCGCTGGAAAAGCACGGTGTCACAATCAAATACAACACGACCGTCGAATCCGTTGTTCACAGTGGTGGCCGCGCCTCTGGAGTGCTTACCTCCGATGGCGAATTCATGGAGGCCGACGTTGTCGTGCTCAATCCAGATCTTCCTGTTGCTTACCGGGAACTTCTCGGTACTGAGCCATGGTCGGTTAAGCGCCTTAACTACTCACCGTCGTGCTTTTTAATGCTCGCAGGTTCCAACCAACACTATTCCAAAATCGCACATCACAATATTCACTTTGGTCGCTCTTGGAAAAACGTTTTCACTGAGTTAATTGATGAGAAGAAACTCATGACCGACCCGAGCATCTTGGTCACCAACCCAAGTTTCTCTGATCCAAGCTTGGCTCCCGAGGGTAAAGAGCTTTACTACATTCTTTTTCCAACTCCGAATCTTGATGCGTCAATTGACTGGAAAGAAATTGGTCCGCGTTACCGAGATGAGTGCTACCGAGTGCTTGAAGAACGGGGTTACGTGGGGCTGAAAGATTCAATCGAAATTGACAACATCACCACGCCTCAGGATTGGGCGGACCGAGGAATGGAACGCGGCGCACCATTTGCGGCCGCCCACTCATTTGGCCAAACAGGACCGTTTCGTCCCGGCAACATGTGGGGCGAAAACGTTGTGTTTACCG
>JBIIOS010000131.1:0-5152 GCA_044336805.1 Candidatus Nanopelagicales bacterium | reverse complement strand
GGCGAGTGTGACTGCATCGGCTGTGGGTGCATGTTCAACTGATGCTCGAGCATCAAGATCTGCAATGAAATCGCTCAGTGAGGTATTGGGATCCGTTTCCTCGGCCATGGTCATCAATGCCAGTAAAGACTCCCACTTTTCACGAACTGCCCCGCTACCACGGGGAGCCTGGGGGCTCCAGCCGGTTCCTGACAGAACGTCGCGGACATGTTCAGCAAGATTTGTCGGAGAGAGTCCAGTGTTTTTTGCATCCCCTCGCAGGAGCGTCAAAGCCGATTTGACCTCGGGTCTTTCGAAAAAACGTTCGGTGCCGCGCAGCACGAGCGGGATTTCTAGATTCGTGAGTGCAACTTCACATTCAGCAGACTGCGCGTTGATTCGAAATAGAATAGCAATATCGGCTGCCGCGGTTCCCGAATCAATAAGTTCCTTGATCGTCTGAGCAACATTTTCTGCTTCATCGTGGTCATCGGCGTAAGCCGAGATTCTGGGAACTACTCCTGATTCTTGCTGGGAACGTAGTACCAATGCTTTGGTTCGCTTGTCACCATTAATAACCGCATTGGCCATCTTCACAATTTCTGGTGAACATCGATAACAACGAACCAATTCAATTTGGGTTGCACTGGGGTAGGTCGTAACAAAGTCGAGCAAGTACTTCGAGCTCGCGCCCGTGAAGGAATAAATCGTCTGGCTGGGATCTCCCACCACGCATAGATCGTCTCGTTCACCGACCCAGAGGTCCAACACGCTTTTTTGTAGTGGGTTTACGTCTTGGAATTCGTCAACGGTGAACCACCTGTAGGCGGAATGCACTGCGGTGGCAATGTCAGGACGGGAACGAATTGCGGCTGACATCAGCATCAAAATATCGTCGAAATCCAAGAGATTACGCTCTTTTTTGAGGGTCTCATATGAGTCCATAACTTTGGCAAGGGTCGCGACGTCGATCGCAAAGTCACGTTTCGCCTTGTGGATCAGAGCTGAATCCAGCATGTTGGACTTACACCACTCGAGATCACCGCTGACATCGCGCACCAAAGCTGTGTCACTATCGACTTTGCAATGGGACAAGGCGCGAGCAACTATCGGGGCCTTGCTCGACATGAGTTCCGGGAATGCTGTCCGCGAAAGTTGTGGCCAAAAGAATCGAAGTTGACGTAGTGCTGCAGCGTGGAAGGTGCGTACCTGTGCACCTTGGACACCAAGACCCCTAAGCCTGTGACGCATCTCCCCGGCTGCACGATTGGTGAATGTCAGTGCGAGGGTGCGCTCAGCTTCACTGGACCCCATTGCAACCGAGTACGCGATGCGGTGGGTGATCGCCCTTGTTTTACCGGTACCAGCACCAGCGAGAACCCGTACCGGGCCACTCACTGCTAGAGCAACCTCGCGTTGCTCAGCATCCAGGCCCGCCAAGATGTCCTGTGCGCGCTGCTCTGAATCCACCCGCTGATCCTGTCATGGGGATCTGACCCTCTCGCACCAACTCCGGTGCACCCGTAGGCTTGCCCTATGAGCGAGGCAACTTCAGTAATCATGTACAGCACGGAGTGGTGCGGCTATTGCCAGCGCCTCAAGGCCCAGATGAAGCGGGCAGGAATCGAATACACCGAGGTAGACATTGAAGTTGACCCCGAATCTGCGGCTTTTGTCGCTTCGGTCAATGGTGGCAACGAGGTGGTTCCCACGCTCAAATTTCCCGACGGAACCACGCTGACCAACCCACCCATCGCTGAGGTAATTGCCAAGATGGCGGTTTAACGAAACGACGTGTTACTGGGTAACTTCTCCCCGTACCAGCGGGTAATGAGTTGGTGGGCAATGCTCACTCGTGGTGGCAGGTGCAATTTCTGGGTCTCACACAATTCCCGTACTTGCTTTCGGTCGTACCAGTGGGCTTCAACAATTTCCTCACCATCAACACAAATGTCAGTATTGAGGGCTCTAGCTTGGTAGCCCAGCATCAGTGAGTTGGGAAATGGCCACGGCTGGCTCCCCAGATAATCAATACTTTCAGGATCGATCCTAATTCCAGATTCTTCGTATATTTCGCGGATAACGGCTGCTTCGGCGGGTTCGCCCGCTTCAACAAACCCGGCGAGAACCGACACCCATCCTTCTGGCCAGCGACTTTGCCGCGCAAGCAATACGCGGTCATCAGAGTCACTCACTAAAACAATCACGGCTGGGTCTGTTCGTGGAAAATGGATTGAGTCATCGGTTGGACAACGCCTGGTCCAGCCAGCCTCATGTTGCACAGTGTGCGTGCCACACCGCGGGCAGTGTGTATGCGTGCCATTCCAATTGTCTAAAGCCACCGCAGCAACTAACAATCCGGCATCACGGTCACTTAACAGTGACCCGCTGGCTCGCAGGTTCAACCACGAGTCAGGGTCATGGGTTGAAACAAAATCGGCATCAACGCCGACGCCAAAGAATGCAACATCACCTTCGCGACCTAGAAAATAAGTCAATGCATCCTGCGGGATTTCTTCAAAGGTGAAGAATCGAAGGTCACTCTCTTTGACGGGTGCACATGAATTATTCACGCAGATGAATAACGTGGCTGGATCCTTCAACGCTCCCGCAATCCACTCAGGATTATTGCGCAATTCCGCACTTCGATCAGTCGCGCTGCGGGACAGTAGTAAATCGGCCAGTATCGGCGAATGTGACATGGAATCCTCTCAACAGAGGTCAACCTACCCTCTGATTGCGCCGAGAGCGCATAGGGTTTGAACGTGAACGTGTTTATCAGGCAGCTGACCGGTATTCGACTCGTCGCTGCGGTCTGGGTTTTGCTCTATCACTCACAAGCCCAACTAGACACAATCGGACTCATGGACATTCCGGTCCTGCCCGACTTCATTCGCATTGGTCGACTCGGAGTGGACTTGTTTTTCGCACTCTCCGGATTTATCTTGGCTCATACCTATCTCAATTCATTGGGCGAACGCCTCAAAGCGAAGAAATCCCTCAGGTTTTGGTGGCTGCGCCTAGCCCGCATCTACCCGGTGCATCTGGTCATGCTCTTCGTTGCGGGATTTGCCATCGTGGCTCAATCAATCGTTACCGGTGATGAAATCAATCGCAGTTGGCTTAATCCATGGGACTTCATTAAGAATCTGTTGCTCATCCAAGAGTGGGGTTCAGATCCCCAAAGGGGTTGGAACTTTGTTGCCTGGTCCCTTTCAATGGAATGGCTCGCCTACCTGCTTTTCCCACTCATGGCACTTGTGCTCTGGCGGATGCACAAGCACCTGCCCACTTGGGCGCTCGGTCTTTTCTGGTTGCTCACACTTGCCCCGCTGGTGATTTACGGACTGGGAACGACCGATCCGTATTACATGGATAGTTGGGGTTCCACCTACCGCGTCCTCACCGCATTTGTTGCAGGTGCGGTCTCCTATTTGATTGTTGATCGACTTCGCAACTCTGACCGCACAGCATCAGTGTGTGACGTTCTCGCATTTGTGCTACCAGCTGTTGTTGTTGCCGGCTCGGTGTTCCTCGCTTGGCTTCCCGCTGCTAACGCACCAATTACGTCCACGGATCCAGATGCAGAACCACTACCCCCCTACTTCCACCTAGTCTTGGTTCCCGTCCTGGTCGCCTGGATCGGTGTTCTTGCACTCTCCCGCCGGGGAATGTCTAATTGGCTAGCAACCAAAATCATGGTGTTTGGTGGGTTTATTTCTTACTCGCTGTACATGACACATCTGGTGTGGTTCGGTCTGTGGCGCGCGGGCATGAATGCAATTGGGATCGATGGTGGCGCTCTCTATGCACTTGCAGTGGTAATTCTTCTTGGCATGTCCTTTGTGATTGCTTATGTAATGTGGCGTTTCATTGAAGAACCTGCCCGAGTGAAAATGCGCAACTGGATTGGGGCTCGACCAACACCAACGGAAGAAGCGGGTGAAGCGATCGTTGAGTCGACCGATCCCAAGACGGCTAAACCAATTGACGTTCCAGATCGCGAATAATTTCGTCAGTGTCCACCGAAAGTTCAGTCCCCAGTGACAACATCACGAATGCGGTGTCAACTTCTCGCCAATCAACTCCAGCAATGCGCGCCCACGCTAGCCGGTAGAAGGCAAGTTGAGCCGGATCCAAGTGCTCGGTGCCACCCGTTTTCCAGTCGACAACTAGATATCGGCCATCGACATCAAATACGGCATCGATGTAACCGGTGATCGAACGACCCGAAATAGTCAAAGCGAATTGCTGTTCAACGGCGGCCGGAGTCAGCTGGGCAAATCGACTCACTAAAAATGCCTCTTTGAGCTTGCGAGTAATGGCGGTGTCTTTGGCTCCAGAATCCAGCGCACCTTCGAGTTCATCCCAGTCAAATAGGGTTTGCATTCCGTAATAGTTCTCGATGAAGGCGTGAATTTCGGTGCCACGAGCCGCCACATAATTCGGTTTACGCGGCATGGGTCGCGCAAGTTCCACCGCGAAAACTTCCGGCTCGCGCATTGCACGCAACATGGAACTCGCGCCCAAACTTCTCGGCAATGACACTTTGCGAATAGGTGACTCCAAACGAGCACGTTCACTATTGACCGCCGCGAGTGATTGCACCCAAAGGGCCACTGTGGCTGACTCGGTGGGTGTTAAACCATCACGGCTCACATAATCACCCACATATTCGGACTCCGCAATGAGCTGTTTCACAATGCTTTGTGGAACTTGCGCTGGCCAGGACAACTCTTGGGTATCTTGCACCCGCTCGGGGCGATCCCCTTCTGGCTCTGGAGCCCAAAACGGAATATGTGCGCTGGTGCCGGCCAGTAGGTTGTGAGCTGAGGTGAGAAATGGGTGCGGGCCATGTGGTTTCTTCCAATTCACTCCCCACCAACTTCCGCTCAGCGTTAGCGAATCTTTGGCGCGGGTAAATGCGACATAGGCCAACCGCTCATTGTCACGATCTTTGAGTGCATCAAAGTGTGCAAGATAGTTCTTTTTAAAATCTGATTCAGAAAGTTTGGTTAGCGTGTAATCCGGGAAGTCGGCAATAGGCGCTGGTGCATCTTGGCGTAGTGGCCAGGGAGCCATAGTGGCATCACTACTCCAATTACTTCGCGCTCTTCCTCCTGGGAAAGCTCGATCGCTGAGGTTGGGCAGGTAGACGTGCGTGTACTCGAGT
>JBIIOS010000130.1:0-5187 GCA_044336805.1 Candidatus Nanopelagicales bacterium | reverse complement strand
GAGCTTCTTGAGCTTGCTGCGCAGCATGAATGCAGCAATGATTTCGTAGATACCAATGATGACCAGCCAAATACCAACGACCAGAGCGAGAGTCGCGAGTGAAATCAGTGGCTGGGTCAAAATTACGACGCCACCGATCAGCATGATCAGGCCAAAGAATATATTCCAACCGCGGCCTTCTTTGGAATCAAATCCCATGAAAAGGCTTGCAAATCCGCGGAAAAGGAAGGCAATACCGATAAAGATTGCCAGCAGTTCAGCGGCGTTGAGCGCGCTACGGATTGCAAAGATACCCAAGATGATCGAAAGCACACCGGTAATCAGAAGGAGAACACGTGTGCCACCGGTGAGTCCGTGGGCAAATGATCGAATAATTTCAAAAATGCCTGACACAATTAAGTAAATTGCGAACAAGATCGCAACCACGATGATTGTCACTCCAGGCCACACCAGCGCCATGATTCCTACGGCGAGGGAAATGATTCCACCAAGGAGAAGAACTCCCCAGCTGCGACCGAGGGCGACCAACATATTTTCGTTGGCTTCCATTTCAACTTGGGATGTCATTTATTACCTCCATATTTATGCCTCGATTAGGCCTTGTGCAAACGGCTATACATTATTCCTAAATCCCTCAACTCTGGGCGTGCCATGCCGCAAATGTCGCAATTAGTTCACTCTATGGAGAAAACTCTGGGTTTCGGCCCTCTGCGGTGCATCAAACACCTGATTTGCCGTACCGGACTCCCACACCACGCCATCTCGCAGGAAACACACCTGGTCGGCGATCTCTTTGGCAAAAGACATTTCGTGGGTTGCCATAACGATTGTCAATCCGCCCTCGCGCAACTCTCGAACGGTGTCCAGTACCTCGCCAACGAGCATCGGGTCTAAAGCTGAAGTGATCTCGTCGAAGAGCATTATTTCCGGTTCCATCGCGAGAGCTCGGACTATGGCGACACGTTGAGACTGCCCACCGGATAACCGGTCGGGATAATCCTGTGCTTTGGCTTCAAGACCAAATCGCGTAAGTAACTGCATTGCAGCCTCAACGGATTCCTTCTTGGATCTTTTGAGAACGCGAGTTGGACCAAGAGTGATATTTTCCAATACCTTCATGTGGGGGAAGAGGTTGTAGGACTGAAAGACAATGCCAATCCGACGCCTAATAGCATCAAGATCAGCGGCAAATGCTGTCACGTCAAGTTCAGAATTGACCACAATGCGTCCGGCATCGACGGTCTCCAAAGCATTGATACAGCGAAGTAGGGTCGACTTTCCCGAACCTGATGCCCCGATCAGCACCGTGGCTGAATGCGCCGCAACATCCAAGGAAATTCCCCGCAGAACGGGATGCGTGTCAAAGGATTTCCAGACTCCGTCAACCGTGATGAAGGATTCAGTTTCAGATTGAGGGCTCACGAGACACCCCCTGCCTGCCTCTTGCGGGCCGAGCGAACCTGAATCCAGTCGGCAAAACGAGTCATAGGAATAGTCAGTGCAATGAAAATAAGTGCTGCACCGACATATGGCGTGTAATTGAAGTTCGCGGAGGTATCAATTTGAGCCCGGCGCAAAACCTCGATTGGTCCCAGGACTGCGACAAGGGCAGTATCTTTCTGCAGTGAAATAAAGTCATTAAGCAGCGGTGGGGTCACATTGCGCACAGCTTGGGGCAACACAACAAAACGATTCGTTTGGAATGAAGAAAGCCCCAATGAGCGCGCCGCCATGGTCTGACTTGGGTGAACTGATCCGATTCCAGCCCGAAATACTTCAGCCACATAGGCGCCGTAGGAAAGCACCAGGGCCGCTGTTCCCCAAAAAATCGCATCACTGGGTACCCCGGGGAGTTGCAGGGCTGGCATTCCAAATCCCAAAAGGAAGATGATCAAAATTGTGGGAACCCCACGGAAGATGTCGACGTAAAGCGTTGACAGTACTCGAACCGGTAAAAAAATGGGTGACTTGACGGTTCGCGCTAGCGCAACTAACAAGCCAATAATCAGAATAAGTGGCTCGGCTATCAAGAAAATACGAACGTTGAGCCAAAAAGCTTGCAGTAGACCAGGAAATGACTCAACAAACTGGTCACCATCAAAAAAAGTTTTTTGAACCGCTTCCCAACCGGAGCTGCGGCCGACCAGTAGAACAATGACGACAACAAAGCCAAGCAAACTCGCAATGCCAATGAGCGCATCTCGGCGAGCCTTTTTACGCGAACGTTCCTGGCGCAGTGGGTCTATATAGACCGTGTCTGCGCCAGGAACGGGAGTGTTCACGTATTAATCGAGATTAAGTTAATCGCAGTAGTTCGCGCGACTAGTTCGTTTATTCCGTGAAGTACGGGGCAGTTGTTCCGGCCAACCAAGCATCTTGGATCTCCTGCAGCTCGCCTGAGTCCCTCAATGTTGCGAGTGCCTTGTTGACACATGTGACGAGTGGGTTGCCCTTTTGGAAAAGCAAACCAAACTCTTCGCCGCCAGCGGTTGCCGCAAATTGGCCGACAATCTTGCTGTTGTCAAACTCTGCAGCGGTTACGTAGTAGGCAGTGGGAAGGTCAACAACGATTCCATCGATCTGTCCGTTTTGCAATGCGCTCTTAGCGTCATTCGTGTCATTGAAAACATAAGGCTCAGTGGTTGGTTGGACGACTTCGGTCACGAAATCAAGGCTGGTGGTACCCACCTGAGCGCCAAGTTTGGCATCTTTGAGTTCAGCAATCGTCGTTGCTCCAGCGATGGGTGAGTCGTTGAAGGCCACAACTGCTTGGTTCACGGTGTAGTAGCCGTCAGAGAAATCAACAACCTCAGAGCGTTCCGGGGTGATCGAGATTTGATTGATGTCAAAGTCAAAATTCTTGTCACCGGGTGCGTAGGAAGAGTTAAAGGGCACAACTTCCCACTTAATGTCTGTGGGCGCAAAACCCAACTGTGAAGCTACGGCGTAGGCAACTGCGGATTCAAAACCTTCACCGTTTGTGGGATCGTCATCGACGAAGTAAGGGGGATACGCAGGTGTATCGGTACCAATTGTCAGCATTCCTGGACTGATGGTCGTGAGGTTCTCAAAAGCACACTCATCGGTTGCGGCGCTTTCGGCGGCGCTTTCTTCCATCGTGGTTTCTGCAGTAGCAGTTTCAGCAGCAGTGTCATCGCTTGAGGAACAAGCCGATAGCAAAAGTCCTGCTATCGCTAGAGATGCAACGCCCGCTAAACGAATAGATTTTCTCTGCATTTATCTTCAATCCCATCACAAATAGTTAGTTACATTGATATGTCGCGCTGGTTTGCGCTGGCAAAGTCTCTCACTTGTTTGACCGGTGCTGTGTCTAGCCCCTCTGATTGTCCTTTTATTCGCCACCCTTGGGGAGAGACTTGTGTATTTTTTCGCAATCTGGACAAATGGGGAACTGGGAAGGATCCCGATTGGGTATCCACTTCTTGCCACACAATGCCTTGACCGCCGAGCCTGTGACAGCACTTTCAACGATCTTGTTCTTCTCAACATAGTGAGCGAACTTCTCATGATCCCCATCGTCAAAATTCGAGGTTCGCTCTTCGGTGAGGACGCTGCCGAGTTCTTCTAACTCAGGTGCTGCAAGTGGAGTACTCATGGGAGGAGTCTACTTTCTTGGCCTTAAATACGAGCAGGGATACGAAATTTGCATTTTTCTCTTATACCCCCTAGGGTATATACATGGCTACCGTTGATCTAACAGAATCCAGTTTCTCTGACACCATCAAAGGGAATCCGATCGTCTTCGTTGACTTTTGGGCTCAATGGTGTGGACCTTGTCGCAATTTTGCACCCGTGTACGAAAAAGCCTCAGAGTCCAATCCCGACATTGTTTTCGCCAAGGTGGACACCGAGGCTGAGCGGGGGTTGGCCGGGGGTTTTGACATCTCGTCTATCCCTACTCTAATGGCGATCCGAGACGGCGTTGTCCTTTATTCGCAGGCCGGTGCACTCCCCCAAGAAGGTCTCGACAACTTAATCGCAGCTATTCGCGACGTAGACATGGAAGTGGTTCTTCAGGAAATTGCGAAAGCAAATGAACCGAAAAGTCAGGACCTTATGGCGGAATAGAGGACCAAGGTCCCGCCTAAAGCACTCTCAAACACGCCCTATATTGATGTAAACGCCATATTGATGCAGACGCTAAGGACATGGGAGGGGATTGAAGACACATGCCACAGCAACCGCTCGCACAAGTACCGTTAGATTCCAAATGGCACTGGCAGGAACTTGGCCGCTGCCGCACTGCGGACCCGCTGCTGTTCTTCCACCCACAAAATGAACGCGGTGCCTCCCGCTCGCGTCGAGACCAATCTGCCAAGCGAGTGTGCGCTTCGTGCCCTGTCCGATTGGAATGTGCCGACTATGCAATCCGATCCCGTGAACCATTTGGCGTGTGGGGCGGTTTAAGTGAAGATGACCGCGAAGCCATTCAGCGGAAAATTGAGACGCCAAGAGGATCCGATCTCACGAATGTGCGGGGAAGCGGTATCGCTGCGGCAAAAGAATTGGTCAATGAGGCGATCTCCGAAGAAGCATTGGGGATCTACCATTTTTCGGCGAGTTAAGTCCTGCTCCTAGACTTGGCCAATGAATGCAGATCTCACGGCTGATCACGTACGGTCCCTTGGCCTTACCGGGCGGGACTTTTTACGTGAACTTGATTTCACCGCCGTTGAACTGAATTCGTTACTTGATTTGGCAGCCCGCCTGAAGCAGTTGCGCAAACAGGGCAGTGAACCCGAATTACTCAAGCGCAAAAACTTGGCTGCGATCTTTGAAAAAACGTCAACTCGCACCCGCATCTCATTTAGTGTCGCTATGGCTGATCAGGGTGGGAACACCACCTTCCTTGACGGAGCGTCAAGCCAAATTGGCCACAAGGAATCCCCCGCTGATACAGCTCGCGTCTTGAGTCGTATTTTTGACGCAATTGAGTTTCGGGGTAACGAACAAGCCGTTGTGGAAGAGCTTGCTCAGAACTCATCGGTGCCGGTGTACAACGGGTTAACCGATCAATGGCACCCCACCCAGATGCTGGCTGACTTCCTCACGATGCGCGAGCACCAGAGCAATCCCCAGGAAATGCTGTCCTATTGCTACCTCGGTGATGCGCGAAACAATATGGGTAATTCACTGTTGATCATGGGTGCAATCATGGGTGCTGAT
>JBIIOS010000129.1:0-5215 GCA_044336805.1 Candidatus Nanopelagicales bacterium | reverse complement strand
CATCATTGTTTTGTTCCCCAAAATGAGTGGCGGCGGTTCACACCGTGCCCTTTATATAGCAACCGGACTCACCGCGGTGGTTGGAGTTGTGATCACTCTTGCGAGTGTGTTCGCCGGCGATCTTGTTATCAGAATTCTTGGCGGTGCTCAATACGAAGATCTCGGTAGCGAGGCGTGGCTATTCGCTTTGGAAGGCTCAGCATTTGCCCTCGTTCAAGTGCTGCTGTATTCCCGACTTGCAGCTCAAGATCGTCGTGCGGTGCTCGCAGTCTGGGGGGCCTTAGCGGTATTGGCCGTTGTTGTAGTCGGCTGGCGACACAACACCGTTGCTGAAATTGTTACCAGTGTGGTTGCCGTCTCACTCGCGCTCACCGTGGTCGGTTTCATCCTTGACCGCCGCCAAAGTGTGCGGGTTGACCTTCCCATTGAAGCGGCCGAATAGCCCTCACAGCGTGAGTTGCAACCAGATCAATCCCGGTAGGAGGGGGATCTGGGACACAGCACGTTAAAACTATTTTTGGCCGTCCTCTAGAGTTAATGCGCTCACACACCAGGCGAGGTGGCAGAGCGGCCGAATGCAGGCGCCTTGAAAGCGCCCGAGGGGAAACTCTCCGGGGGTTCAAATCCCTCCCTCGCCGCTTTTAGTTTGTATCGAACACAGCGTGGGATTTGGGAAGTCGCTGGCGTAGACCTCAAGCGGTCAAGCTCAGCAACGCCAAAACCTCTGCTGCCGAACCTAATACGAGATCGGCTTCGCGCAGGTCTTCCGCTGGTGTTCTATAAGCCAGTCCAATAACAAACATTCCAGCACGCTTGGCTGCTTGCACTCCGTGGGGACTATCTTCAATGACCAAGCACCGGGCCGGTGCCGTGCTACTGATCGCAGTAACCCTCGACGCAGTCTCGCGTCGAGCGAGAACGGCGCATGGCAGGGCCTAAAATCAGGCGTGCTGTATTTTCTGGGCCTCATTGCTCTCGACATCGTGATCGTGGCTGGAATTTCAATTGGTGTGGGCGCGATGGCGCCCCGTTGGCGTGGTGCGTGGCTCACAAAAGATTTTGGGCCACTGCATTTTGCTCCTTGGGAGTCACCGAAATTCTTTCGCACACTAAAAACTAAAAAACTGGCGGAACACCTTCCTGAGCTTGGTTCCACTTTTGGCGGGGCAGCAAAAAGTGAACTGCCGGGCCGGGACGCGAACGAAATAGACGGATATTTAATTGAATTGCGCAGAGCCGAGTGGGTTCACTGGATTTCACTTTTCAGTTGGATCCCGATCGCATTTTTTAATCCGTGGTACCTGACACTTTTGTTCATCCTGATTTTGATCAGTGGGAACACATCATTTTTATTGATTCTGCGGAATAACCGGCAGCGCCTTACAGCGTTGAAGCGTCGATTACAAAACGATACTTAACGTCGCTGTTGATCACACGCTCCCAAGCGGTGTTGACGTCTTTGACATCGATTATTTCAATATCGGAACCAAAGCCATGCTCGGCGCAAAAGTCCAGCATCTCTTGCGTTTCCTTGATTCCACCAATGTTGGATCCCGTTAATCGGCGGCGTGCTGCAATTAGTGTGAATGTTCGAAGTGAGAGCGCTTCTTCAGGGACTCCCAACATCACCATGGTGCCGTCCAATGTGAGCAGAGACATGTAACGATCAACATCAAGCTTTGCCGAAACGGTATTAATGATTAGATCAAATGAATATCGAGCCGCTTTCATGGCTTCTTTGTCCGACGACAACAAGAAGTGGTCAGCCCCGAGTCGCAATGCGTCTGCCTCTTTGTGTGAAGAGTGGCTGATCAGGGTCACTTCAGCGCCCATTGCGTGTGCAATTTTGACGCCCATGTGACCAAGACCGCCAAGGCCAACAATGCCAACGCGAACACCAGGTCCAGCCCCCCAATGGCGCAGGGGTGAGTACAGCGTGATGCCGGCGCACATCAATGGCGCTGCGACGTCAAGACCCAGGCTGGCGGGAATCGTAAGAGCGTAATTTTCATCGACAACGATTGCGCTGGAGTAGCCGCCGTAGGTAGGAGTTTGCTGATCGGCTTCGCGGCCGTTATAGGTAGGCGACATGTGGCCTTGGCAATACTGCTCCAAACCAGCCTTGCAGTTGTCGCATTCGCGGCACGTATCAACTAGGCAACCAACACCCGCGTGATCACCAACACGGAACTTAGTTACCGCGCTTCCGACCTCGGTGACAATTCCAGCAATTTCATGGCCAGGCACCATGGGGAAAATTGCTTGTCCCCACTCTTCGCGACCCTGATGAATATCTGAGTGGCAAATCCCAGAAAACTTAATGTCGATCAAAATATCGTGTGGTAGTAAATCCCGACGCTCAATCTCCATTGGTTCCAGAGGTGCTCCGGCGGTTGGGACGGCGTAAGACTTAGTGATCATGGCGCAAGCCTAGGCCAGAGAACCAGATTCATTTCATTACGCGTCTTGATTGTGCTCGTCTTGGATTACACCGGGGTTGGAAGTGATTCAGAATCTTCAATCGGAGACATTCGACGTGAAGTTTCGGCAAGGACAACTCCAACAACAACAATGGAAGCGCCCAATGCCTGAATCCAGTTCAGGGTCTCGCCGAGAACGATGATTGCGATTAAACCAGCCCAAAGTGGTTCCGTCGTCGCCACAATCCCGGCTCTCTGCGCTCCGATTCGGCGCAGTGATCCCAAGACGAGAAGAAACGGTGCGATAGTTCCTAGAAGAACCCCCCACAACACGATTCCCCAAATGGGAAGAGAAGGGAACGATGAAGTTAACGGCTCTGACATTTCGCGCAGAATTGAGAACGGGAAGTTCCACCACGGTTGCAGAATCGCCCAAGTGATACTGGCGAAAATA
Source organism: Candidatus Nanopelagicales bacterium (assembly GCA_044336805.1). Taxonomy (GTDB): domain Bacteria; phylum Actinomycetota; class Actinomycetes; order S36-B12; family S36-B12; genus UBA4592. Next base: position 2,341 of record JBIIOS010000129.1, on the reverse strand, counting down.
AATCCCCACATTGTGAGAGAGACGCCATCCCGTTTCTTCTGACCAGCTTCGCCGAGAATCCAGTACAGAGCAAGGATGACGGCGCACAGTAAACCGGAGAAAACACCCAAAAGATTGAAACTGAACCCTTGCCAGACCTGGGCAACCAGTGCCAATCCCGCAAGACTGAGAGCGATCGCTGCCCACAACCTGTTACTCACCGGTTGTTTTTTACCGAAACGAACCCATAAGGCAACAACAACGGGGGCGAGAAAAATGAGGAGGGTTCCCAATCCCAAGGGAAGAAGGGAAACGGTGTAAAAATACAGAAACTGCACCAACACGAATGCAATTACGCCGTATGCCAAGAGAAACAAAAGTTCTCCCCGCTTAATTCGAAAGGCACCGCGGTTAGTGAAGAGCACAAAAATCACGAGGAAAACCATGGCGCCGCTACTTCGGATTTGCGTTAGGTGACCGGGGTCAAGTCCAGCATTCATGGCTAGTTTTGAGATTGATCCATTGAACGCGAAGAGAAATGCGGCAAGTAAATACATGCCAACACCCACTGAATCGACCTTGCGATTTGGAATGTCAATGCTGGCCATCAGTCTGTCCGCAATTGCCAAACTCGCGCACCGCCTACCAAGGCAGCAGAGTTGGGAACGATTACCACGTCTTCACCGAGTCGGGCGATCGCACTTGGCGTGAGTGCTCGAGCATTGCCCCCACCCAAATACAGCCGGTCCCATAGGAACACTGGGCGTAGTACATCAACGGCTCGAGCGACCCTGCGTGACCACAGTGCATCACCGAGGCGTTTGCGTTCGTGCTCACCTATATATTCGTCATAGGAAAGCCCCCATCGAACGGGAGCTTGCGAGAGTTCCAAATGCGGTGCCAGGACTCCACCATCAAAAATTGCACTACCCAAACCGGTGCCCAGGGTTAACACGAGTTCAAGTCCAGCTCCAGCAATAACACCGGCGCCGTGTATCTCCGCGTCGTTGAGCACAATGGTGGGCATGTTCCACGCGTTGGTCAGAGTTGTGCGTGCATCGAAATTTTCCCACTGTGAAACGAGTTCGGGAACTATTTTTGACCGAGGCCCAGATCGAGTGATGTAGTGCGGGGTCGTGATGACAACTCCGTGGCGGATCATGCCCGGTAACCCAACCGTGGCCCGCTGCGCCGTAGGGAGCTGACCCGCCAAATCCAGCAGAGTTGAGACGAATAATTCGGTGGTCAGCGGATATGGAGTGGGAACCCGGATCGGAGCACTGCGCATCGTGCCCGCCTCGTCAAGGACCGACCCCTTAATCCCGCCACCGCCACAATCGATAGCCAAAGTGTGGATTTCACCGCTCATGACCGGCAAGTGTGCCGTAAATGATCAGGCATTAGGCTAAGTGGGCTGCTTTCTGCTCGTATTCCGTTGCTTAACGGAGCCCGGGCGTGAAATTGGTGTGGAGGCGTCGCCTAGTGGTCTATGGCGCCGCACTGCTAATGCGGTTTGGGTTTATACCCATCGAGGGTTCAAATCCCTCCGCCTCCGCTGTGTGCACTCGCGATCGCTAGACTCGCGCATTGCACGCACAGTAAAACGTTTCTGGATCTAATCCAGTTACATATGTATAGAGGTATACGAGTAAGCGCCCGTAGCTCAACGGATAGAGCATCTGACTACGGATCAGAAGGTTTGGGGTTCGAATCCCTACGGGCGCACCATTGCACAACCCCTGATCTGAGCGCTAAGAGCGAAAAGCAACCACGTTATGGGACGTCCGCCACGTCAGTCGAATGAGTGCCCTTCGGCTAAGTCTCGGGAGCGTTTTCTCCCAGAGTGACGCTCCACCAATTCGAGGGTCATCCACGCCACGAATGCGACCGCGCATGCCAGGATCCCGTCCAGGCGAAGTCCGGCAGCGAGTTGCGCGACCTGTTCCGTGGAGACATTCTCGGATCCTCCGCTTGTGTTGACCGCGGTGATGACGCTTGTGCCCAGGACGATGACGCCCAGTCCGGAGCCAATCGAACTGGCTGCGCCGCGGAAGGAGGAGAGGGGGCCGGTGCTTCCGAGGGGTGCGCGTGACATCACGTCGGCACCTTATGATGAGAGCCCTGCCTTCTGAGGATTCGGCTCAGTGAGTGAACGCAAATCGGAACGGCGCTCTGTAAGTTGCCACATCGTCACACCCGCATTTGAAACCCAAAAGCGCGAAAACATTCTACGGAGAATCAATGAGAGTACGGTTGGTAGTTACGGCTGCAACTCTTGCTGGAGCGGCACTCGCGCTCTCTGCGTGTGGTATTAACAGCATCGGTGCATCAACAGAGTCCGCTGCGGCAGACCTAGGAGTGG
>JBIIOS010000128.1:0-5219 GCA_044336805.1 Candidatus Nanopelagicales bacterium | reverse complement strand
GGTTTCAGTCACGTCGCGATAGTCGCTAAAGCGAATCTGGGCGGAATTTTCTAAGCCAGCTTCCTTGATAGCGCGTTTCCCCCACAGCGCTTGCTGCTCGGAGAGGGTAACTCCGATTGCTTGCACTCCGTAGTTTTTAACCGCGTGCAGAACCATGCCGCCCCAGCCGCATCCAACATCGAGAAGTTTCATCCCTGGCTTAAGACCCAACTTGCGTGCGACGAGATCGAACTTCTCTTCTTGAGCCACCTCCAGGCTGGCATCAAGTGAAGGGAACACTGCGCAGGTGTAAGCCATGGACGGGCCGAGGATCCAACGGTAGAAAGTATTGGAGACGTCGTAGTGATGATGTATTGCCTCCGCGTCACGCCGCTTTGAATGACGACTTCCCTTGAGCGAGCGTTCCAGAGCGGGTGGCTTGGGACGCTTGAGTGCAAATGGTGCAAAACTTTTTGCAAGTGCGGCCTTGTCACCAAGAGTGAGATGCGTAAGTTTCATCGGGTATAGGCGCGAAAGGGTTGTGTGCACGTCACCGACGATGTCAATGTCGCCATTTACATAAGCGCGAGCAAGCCCTAGTTGACCGGGTGATGCTGCCAAATACTCGACGGCGCGCGGTGTTTTGACTTCGACGATTGCATCATTGTCTTGTGGACCGAAAGTGGAACCGTCGTAAGCGCGAAAACTAACATTGCGCTGGGTTCCAGCGACCAAGCTAAATGCGTCAGCCAATTTCATGCTTCCCCCACCACTTTCTCGTAGAGTCCGAGGAAACGACCGTGAGGGTCGTATTTCCCTTTTACCTGTTCATAATCCTGGCCACCATAGATGGACCAAAATTCACCTTCGTCGTAGAACGCGGTTGAGTATAGGGATTTTCGTCCACCCATTTTGGTAACTTCGCGTTCAATTAACCGATTTTTTTTGCCGTCTTCAGGCCTCTCGCCGGCGGCAAGTGGCACGGTTGACCAGAAGCCCACGTTCACGTAAAGCTCATCGGGGTCAAATTCATAGAGTGGCCAGCGCGCATCGGGGTCTCGCTGTTTTAGGGGGCAGAGCCAGATGGGTTCAATGCCGATCTCGGAGTGAAAGAAGTCCAAAAATTCGGGTAGGTGATCAACAGGAATCTCAATGTCTTGAACGATCGGTTCACGGGGTGGTTTGCCCCGGAGGGCATCAAGTTTTTCGGCGATCCGGTATTTGCGGTTAACGGCAATGAGTTTCCAGTAGACGTCACTGCGAAGTTTTGATTTTGGCCACAGGGTTCGAATGGCGGGCCGTTGGGCGCCGAAGGCACGTGAGCACCAAAACCAGTCAGTGTCCCAGCGCCAGAGATAATCATTGATGGTTAGGTAATCGTCTTTGCGGGTTTGAATTGAACGGTAATAAATCGCCATGCCGGTGTAGTCACCCGTGCTGCGTCCCTCGGGCAACTGCCCGACCATTGTGCCAATTGTTAAATACTGTTCAGTTGGGGAGAAAACCACTCCGTCAAGAAAATCAATCGGAGATCCATCGTAAATTTGGGAAGCAACGAGATCTTTCATCGCTCCTGTTATTTCCTGGGCAGAGTCGAAACGCAGATGTGAAATATGAACAAATGGTTGCGTGGGCTCAAGCTCAATTTTGAGTCGCAGCGCGTAGCCGAGTGAGCCATAGGAATTAGGAAATGCATAAAACAGCTCCCGATTTGGGTCCTGGGAATCACCGGTGACGGTCAACACTTCACCGGTCCCGGTCAAAATATCCATTTCAAGAACAGACTCGTGCGGAGTCCCGCTGCGAAAACTTGCACTTTCAATTCCTAAGCCTGTTACTGCGCCACCGAGTGTGATCGTGCGAAGTTGTGGAACGCACAGTGGCATGAGGCCGTAGGGAAGAGTTGCGGCAACCAGGTCCTCATAGGTGGTCATGCCGCCAACTTCGGCGGTCCGCTCAACAGAATCGACGTTAAAAACCCGAGCAAATGAGGTCACATCCAGCCCAGTTACCGTGCTGGCTGAGCGACCGCGAAAGAGATTGCTGGTTGCCTTTGCCAGCCGGATAGGGGTGTTGCTGGGCGCGTGCTCGAGCTGAGCGCGGATGGCTTTAACCGCTGAGTCATATCCCAAACGCCAGGATTGGCGGGAATTCGATTGGACACTCACCCAATAAATCTAGCGGATTGGGCTTGAGAGTGAGATTGATATAGGCGATAGGTGACAATAGGGAAGTGAAGCGTAATTTTTGGATCCCCTTGGTCGCCGGCGCAGTTGCATTCCTACTCACGTTGGGGATCGGGGGTGCAATGGGGACGGATTGGCTCGCTCGCAGTGTCGAGATGGACCAATTAGTGAGTGCGATTGAAGCCTCTGAGGCAACCATGGGGGTGGTGCAGGACAGGGTTGCGGTGGTATTTGAAGAATTAGACTCCGCGGACCTACAAGGTGCACCCACCGATGCCCAGACACAGGCTGCTGTTGCTGAACTTGCCAGCATTGCCGTTGACGGAGCAGATTCAATTGGTGCAGCGGGGCGGGAGATCGCAGCGGTCAATGTTTTGCCGTGGCACACTGAAATCAAAGCGGCACAAGAAGCGTATCTACTTCACAACTACGCGTGGCAGGCTTATATGCAGTCCGCAATCGAAGACCCTGTTGCATTTACGGTTGATCAGCCCCTGATCAATACGAGTTTCATGGATTCACAGCAACCACTCGAGGACGCCGTTCCAGATCTGTCACTTTTTGACTTGCAGTCCCGCGTTGAAAATATTTTCATTGAAGGAGCACCGCAATCAAATGGCGAAATTATTTAGTCGCTATTCGAGTGCATCTTTCTTAGCAAGTGAGCTTGGCCACCAGATTTTTTTACCGATGTCGTACGCCAAGGCTGGCACCAGAGTCGTTCGCACAACAAACGCATCAATGAGAACACCGAGTGCTACGGCAAATCCAACCTGACGCAAGGAAACCAATGGGAGCACTGCGAGAACCAGGAAAGTTGCGGCAAGCACGATTCCCGCGCTCGTGATTACTCCGCCGGTAACGGTCAGGCCTTTGAGAATCCCTTCTCGGGTTCCATGGAGCAGTGTTTCCTCTCTCACTCGGGTCATGAGGAAAATGTTGTAGTCAACTCCAAGGGCAACCAAGAATACGAAGGCAAATAATGGGAACGACGGGTCAGCACCCGGGAAGTCGAAAATGTAGTTGAACGCGAGGGCGCAAGCTCCCAGGGTCGCGAAGTAGGACAGCAAAACCGTCCCAATCAAAATTATTGGTGCGTTAAAGGCTCGTAGCAAAATGATCAGAATAATGAGAATCACGATTAGTACGGTGGGAATAATTACATTGCGGTCACGCAGATTTGCTTCGTTGATATCGAAGGCGACGGCGGTCGGGCCGCCAACACGAGCCTGCGCCTCGGGCATTGACGTGAAGCTGGTTCGCAGATCACCAATGACAGCTTCGGCCTCGGAGGAGTCTGACGGCGCTTGTAATGTCACGGAGATCAACACGCGCCCGTCAACAATAGGGACTTCCCCGGTCGAGGGATTTACATAAGGAAGCGCGTCGGCGACACCGGGGGTAGCTGCAATGACCGAGAGAACTTCTTCGCTACTGCCTTGATCGGCTGTGACAATTGTTTCGCTACCTAGACCCCCGGGGAAGTGGTCAACCAAAACTTCTTGCCCAATTACCGAATCAACCTCTTCACCATTTGTGAACGACTCTGAGGTTGATACACCGCCAGCATCCAACGTGGCACTGAACCCGGCGAAAACCAAAAGGACGAGTGCGGTTGACACCCAGGTAACGCGGGGTTTGCGTCCAACGAGTCCGGAAAGCTTCGACCAAACTCCAGAGAGTTTGATATCTGGTTCACCGACTTGCGGAACTTTGGGCCAAAAAGCCCAGCGTCCAGAGGGAAAGCGTTCTCGGTTGAACGGACCACCTGATGAAGCGAAAACTCGCATAAGGCCAAAGACAATCCACATGATCAGCGTGATGAGTGCTGCGACTCCACCAACAATTGCAAATGGACCAAATGAGATCTCGGTAACGAGACCGAGGAGAAACCCGATAACGGCAGGAACCATGAACGCCAAGATGGGAAGGGTGAAACTGGGAAAAGTAAGGAGTGCGGGGAGGAAACTCAGCATGACCAACATTGCAACAACGACACCGATTGCGGAAACCGGACCGGTTGACTTATTTGAGTTTAATTCACTGAGCAGTAAACACATAAGCCCAATTGCTGTTGTTGCAGCAGAGGCGATGATGGGCGCGCGGGTGCCCTTGATTGCTGCACCTATTGCATCGGTGTGGACTGCGTATTTGTGTAACTCCTCACGGTACCTGCTCACAAGCAATAGCGAGTAGTCCGTTCCTGCACCAAACACCAACACGGTCAGAATCCCTTGGCTTTGACCGTTGAGAACGAGGACGTCATTGTCTGCCAGTACATAAACAATTCCGCTAGAAACTGCTAGTGCGAAACCGGCCGAGACCAAAGGTATCAACCACAATACTGGACTGCGATAGACAAAGATCAAAATGATTGCAACCACAATCGCTGTTGCCAATAGCAGTGCACTGTCTATGGCACCAAAGACTTTGATCAGGTCAGCAAGAAATCCGCCCGGTCCTGTGATGTTAATTTGCAGGGTGTCGTAGGTAACCGCGTAGTCGCGAATCAGGTTAGTAATCTCAATGAAGACGAACTCACCGTCTTGCGTTCTTTCACCACCCAGGTCTCCATTGACGGAGATGTTGACGAGTAGGGCTTTGCCATCCTCTGAAGGAAGTGGGAGGAGTTGCTCCGAATCGAGATAGGTCCCTACCCGCGAGCCATCTGCCAAAGTTAACTCGGGAATACCGGTGAGAAATTCCGTGATTGGCCCCCGGTCGGCCTCGGTGAGTGTTGAACGATCTGGGTGAGAGATCACGGTCAGGATCGGAATGGATGGGTTGTCGATGAAAAGCGCCCGTTCTTCATTGACGACCGTAGATTCAGAAGAAGCGGGAAGAAACGACGCATTGTCGTTTTCTTGAACCTCGGACAGGCTGCCAGCCAGCGGCCCAGCCCAGCTACCGATTATGAGCCAGATGACCGCCGCACCGACCGCCAACCAGAGTGCGCGTCGCCCTCGTGTGGTTGATTTTTTCGCTGAAGAATTCTCATGGGCAAGCAGGTCACTCATGTGAGTAGCGTTCCGTATTTGTGTTCAACTTGCAAGC
>JBIIOS010000127.1:0-5226 GCA_044336805.1 Candidatus Nanopelagicales bacterium | reverse complement strand
GCTTTTTATGTTGGCGGTACCTGAACCACCCCCGGATTCAACAACGTCCGGGTAAAGGGTTCCTTGTACTAAGAATTCAACTTTCCTACCTGAACTGCCGGCCTGTTCAACAACTTGTGCCGCCGCGTCTTCAAAGACACGGATGAACTCACGGCCAATTATTTTTCGCTTCGTCTCCGGATCGGTGACATCTGCGAGTGCATCAAGGAACCTTTTCTTTGCATCAACCACAATCAACTTGATACCGGTTGCCGCAACGTAATCGCGTTCAACCTGCTCTGCTTCACCCGCACGAAGCAGCCCGTGGTCCACGAACACACAGGTGAGTTGATCCCCCACCGCTCTGTGAACCATGGCGGCAGCAACGGCCGAGTCAACTCCCCCGGAGAGCCCACAAATCACTTCCGAGTCACCGATCTGAGCCGAGATTCGGGCAACCTGTTCATCAATGACATTGGACATGGTCCAGTTTTGTTCACACCCTGCCACCTGGATCAGGAAATTAGACAGCACTTTCTGGCCGAACTGCGAGTGCATAACTTCAGGGTGGAACTGAACGCCCGCACGTGAATTCGGAAGGTCTTCAAAGCCCGCAACAGGTGCGCCGACGGAAACCGCACACACACTAAAACCCTTCGGTACCGAATTAACCGCGTCCCCATGACTCATCCAGACAGAAATTGATTCAGGAACATCGGAAAAAATCTTTGCTATTGTTGTTGTGAGATCGGTTCGCCCATATTCACTGGTACCTGTGCGTGCGACTTCCCCACCAAGTGACTTAGCCATTAATTGAAAGCCATAACAAATCCCAAAAATCGGAATTCCTAAATCAAAGATCCCCGAATCAAATGCGGGCGCACCCGGAGCATAAACACTGGATGGTCCACCGCTAAGAATAATTGCCGATGGAGATTTTTCCCTTACTTCCTGGGCAGTAATAAAGTGGGCCACAATTTCGGAATAGATGTTTTCTTCGCGTACCCTTCGGGCAATCAATTGTGCGTATTGGGCGCCAAAGTCAACAACGAGCACAGGTCCAGAAGGGTTCGCAGGCATTTGCTAAGCGTAGTAGCGCGGTGGCTAACTACTGAATGCACCAAGTGCCAGGAGTGCAATGACGAGCACGAGGTAGATAGCACCACCAACAACGAATGTCAGGACCATGAATCTTCGAGCCCACAGAGCCGCCTTGGCAGCCCCGCTTTCATCACCACTCTCTAACCGACCGCGTGAAGTCAAAGCGCAAGAAACGGCGACTATCCCTAGGGGCAGAAAGAACAAGATTGCGCCAATCAGAGACGATCGCAGATACGTCTTTGGGGCGGACTCCATTGGCTAACCATAATCACCCGGGTGAGGCACTTGCATCCCAGACGCAAGACTTCTAGCGCCAGCCAATTCTTTTCATGAGCCCAAGTGAAGTGGTAAGAATGTTTCCCCACGTTTCGTCGCTGAGACCAAATGGTGGGCCAAAGCCCAATGCATTTTGAGTAGCTATTGTTTGCGACTCGGTGTACTGCACAATTCCGGCCAACCCGTGCCTGCGACCAAGTCCTGATGCGCCAAATCCGCCCATTGGTGATCCAAGGGTTGACCACGCTGTGGCATAGCCCTCGTTGATGTTGACCGTGCCGGCCTTTATCTGCTTGGCGATTGCCAACGCGCGTTTCTTATCGCGGGAAATCACGCTCGCGTTAAGTCCGTATTCGGAGTCGTTAGCCAATTCAATCGCTTGGGCGTCACTTGAGTAACTACTCACGGAAACGACCGGGCCAAAAGTTTCCCCGCGACACACATTCATGTTTTCGGCGACACCCGTAAGAATTGTTGGCGCAATAGTTGCGCTGCCGCTGAGCTCACCACCCGTGTGGATTGTGGCTCCTTTTTCGCGAGCATCAGTGATAAAAGCCATGACACGCGCCGCGTGAACGGGTGAAATCAGTGGACCGTAAGAGCCACCCCAACCCACCGAGCCTTGGTAGGTCATTGCCTGAGTTCTTCGAATGAAGGAATCAAGGAATTCTTGTTCAATACTGCTGTGGACATAGAGTCGTTCAATGCTGATGCAGAGTTGACCCGTATTTCCAAAGCAGGCGCGCGTAGCAATCTCAGCTGCTTTTTCGATATCGGCGTCTGCGCGAATAATCATTGCGTTCTTGCCGCCCAGTTCTAATGCGGAACCAATCAAGCGCTCACCACATTGAGCGGCAACAATGCGACCAACTTTGGTTGAACCGGTGAACATCAAGAAATCCACTTGGTTGATCAACGGCGTCCCCAGTTGCGCTCCGTCACCGATCACTACACCGAAGAGTTCACGTGGCAATCCGGCTTGGTAGAGCAGATCAATCACGTAAAGTGCCGTGACGCTTGTGAGGGGATCCGGTTTAAGAACTACTCCATTACCGGCAAGTAGGGCTGGAATTGCATCACTGACAGCGAGGGTCAGCGGGTAATTCCACGGAGCAATAATGCCCACCACACCTACTGGAACATGTCGCTCAATCGCACTGATGAGTAAGGGAAATGCCCCTGGGTGCCTTCGATCTTTGAGCGCACCAAGGTGTCGAGCGTAATAACGTGCAGTCAGCGTTACATCGAGTAATTCTTCATTTGCATCACGCCGGGGTTTACCTGTCTCCCATTGAATGATGTCAAGTAGCTCGCCTTTGCTGGCCAGGACTAGGTCATGAAAGGCCAAGATCACTTTGGCGCGTTCTCGTAGTGAACGAGTTGCCCAGATTTGTTGCGCTGCACGGGCTGCCTGTACAGCCGTTGTGACATCAACTTCAGTTGACGCATTGAGTGAATACAACTCTTTACCGTAGGGTGAACGGATATCTACCCGATCTTTCGAAGTATTGGTTGGCAGCGCTACAACCCGCGGCCAGTAATGCAGTTCTTCGATTACCCCGGCCATGGTTAGGAAACGATCATTTCGATCCGCTGAAATTCTTTCAAGTCGCTATAGCCCGTTGTAGCCATGGCTTTACGCAATGCGCCCATGAGGTTCATGGTTCCATCACCCGTTGTGGCGGGACCATTGAGAATCTGATCCAAGGTCCCCACCTGCTTCATTTGATGACGCTCCCCGCGCGGAAGGGTTGGGTGCCAAGCTTCTGAGCCCCAGTGAGTGCCACCACCGGGTGAGTCTGTACCGCGCGAGAGAACAGAGCCAATCATGGCGGCGTCAGCGCCGCAAGCAAATGCTTTAACTATGTCCCCGCTGTTACCCATCGACCCATCGGCGATCACATGCACGTAGCGTCCACCGGATTCATCGAGATAATCACGTCGCGCTGAAGCAACGTCAGCGATCGCGGTTGCCATGGGTACACGTACACCCAGAACTTCCGCGGTCGTGTGCGAGGAACCGCCACCAAAACCAACAAGAACGCCGGCAGCGCCCGTTCGCATCAGGTGCAGGGCAGCCTGAGCTGTCGCGCAACCCCCAACTATTACCGGGATATCCAATTCATGAATAAAGCTTTTGAGGTTCAGTGGTTCACTGCTTGCAGCCACATGTTCGGCAGAGACGGTTGTTCCACGAATCACCAAGATTTCCGCACCACTACTTGCGGCGATGGGGGCTAGTTCTGCTGTGCGTTGTGGTGACACCGCTACCGAGACCGTGATTCCACTTTCTTTTAGCTGGGTAATCCGGTTCTTGATTAATTCATGGTCAACCGGTTTATCCGAATACAGCCGCTGGAGCAGTGACGTAGCTTGATCCGAACTTACGTTTGCTATTTCACGCAGGTAAAGGGTTGGATCTTCATAGCGTCCCCAGAGGCCTTCAAGGTTGAGTACGGCGAGTACCCCATTGCGCGAGATTGTGACAGCGCTTTGAGGGGACACCACCGAATCCATTGGTGCAGCAATAAGTGGGGTCTCAAATCTGTAGGCGTCGATGTTCCAATTCGTTGATACCTCGGATGCATCACGGGTGCGACGCTGAGGAGCAATAGCAACCTCATCAAATGAGTAGCCTTGGCGGGCTGACTTCGTGCCACCGATTACAACTTCAACCATGCTTACCGCCCCGAGTAGTTTGGTGCTTCGATTGTCATCTGAATGTCGTGTGGGTGGCTCTCGCGTAACCCGGCTGCAGTGATTTGCACCAGGCGGCCTTTCTCGCCCAGCTCAACCATGTTGTGCGCACCGGCGTAACCCATGGCGGCTCGGAGTCCACCAACTAGCTGATGTGCTACTGCCCCAAGGGGTCCCCGGTAGGAGACTAAACCTTCAATTCCTTCAGGAACAAGTTTGTCATCACTTAATACGTCGTCTTGGGCGTAACGATCTTTTGAATAAGAACGCGCTTCGCCGCGGCTTTGCATGGCGCCGAGGGAACCCATTCCGCGATAAGACTTGAATTGTTTTCCGTTGACGAAAACAACGTCACCCGGTGCTTCCTCACAACCTGCTAGAAGTGAACCCAACATAACCGTGTTGGCTCCCGCAACAATTGCTTTGGCAATATCACCACTGTATTGAATCCCGCCATCGGCGATTACCGGAATTCCAGCAGCTCGAGCGACAGAGGCAGCCTCCTCGATCGCGGTGATCTGAGGGACACCGACACCAGCAACAACCCTGGTTGTGCAGATAGAGCCTGGGCCAACCCCGACCTTTACCCCGTCAGCACCAGCGTCAATCAAGGCTTGGGCGCCTTCTCTGGTGGCGATATTTCCCCCGACTACATCAACTGTGAATTCTTTTTTGATTCGAGCAACCATGTCCAATACCGCTCGCGAGTGACCGTGAGCCGTATCAACTATGAGAAAGTCAACGCCTGCTGCGACGAGGGCTTCTGCCCGTTTAAACGATTCATCACCGACTCCAATTGCTGCACCCACAACGAGCCGACCCAGTGCATCTTTTGACGCGTGTGGGTATTTATCTGCCTTGACAAAATCCTTGACGGTAAATAAACCGCTAAGTCTTCCATCACCGTCAACGAGGGGCAGTTTTTCAACTTTCTTTGTCGCCAACAAATTCAGTGCATCGAGCGGTGCCACACCTACCGGCGCAGTTACCAGAGGCATAGGAGTCATTACTTCGCTGACCACTCGCGACATATTCTCTTCAAATCGCATGTCTCGATTTGTCACGATTCCCACCAAGATCCCGTTGGAGTCAACCACGGGAACACCGCTGATTCGATAACGTCCACAGAGTCGATCAACGTCAGCCAAAGTGTCAGTGGGCAAGCAAGTAATT
>JBIIOS010000126.1:0-5231 GCA_044336805.1 Candidatus Nanopelagicales bacterium | reverse complement strand
TCCCAGTGGCTGGGCAATCGCGGGGACTCTTTATTTCTTTGCGTTTGGATTGGCGTTGCTGTATCGAAGTTCATGGCGGAACCCGGGCACATGGGTGATCGCGGCGGCCATGTGTGTCAGCGCGATCATGGCAATGTCTTCACGTGTTGATTCCGCTGCATTTCTTAGTGTGGTCACCATTGCGGTATTTGCCCTGGCTGGGAGGCGCAGGGTCATCGGTCACGTCCCAGCTTCACTTTTGATGGTGGTGTTAGCAGTTGCTGGAGCGGTGACATATTTCATCGTGACTCCAATCGAAGCTGCCGGTGAACTCGGTACATCCGAACAGAGTTCGAACTTGTTCTGGACAAATCTGATTCAGTTCCCGTACCTGGTGCAAGGAATAGTGGGCGGTTGGCCACTGGGGTGGAATGACACTGCGCTCCCTGCATTCGTTTCAGTCATTGGTCTACTTGTCATCGGAGCCATCGCCTATGCAGGACTTTCGCACGTGTGGGCGAACAAAGTGGTTGCACTCACCTTCACCTTCATTGCCTTTATTGGTTTTCCATTGGTCTTTATGCAAACCCAAGGAATTGCAGTGGGTGAAGTCGTGCAATCCCGTTACCTCTTACCGCTCTTCGCAGTGCTGATTACCGTGGTGATGATTCCTGCGCGAGTGAAAAAACCCATTCAGATTCAACGAGTTCCCGCGATCCTGATCTTTTGTGGACTTTGGATTTCCAGCAGTTTGGCGATCTGGGTCAATGTGCACCGTTATTCATCCGTTGCAGCAGATGGCTCAAATGGTGTCAATGACGTTTTCTCCGCAGACATTGTCTGGTCCTATGGCCCTCCACTAATTGTTACGGTCACCGTTGCGGTTTTAGCCGGCGCGGTATTCGTTGCGGGGGTATTCATTGGCAGTTCTGAGCGGCATGAAAAAGCCCTCGCCTGATGTGGCGAGGGCTTGCTCTGGCGGAGGATAGGGGATTCGAACCCCTGAGGGCGTTAACCCAACCCGCTTTCCAAGCGAGCGCCATAGGCCACTAGGCGAATCCTCCGTGGGGGAGGTTACCCGTAACCACTGTGCGCGGAATTACTGCCCTACGCGTAACCTCTTCCTTGACTCCCCGCGCGGTGTCATCTCGCTGAATCCCCCAGGGCCGGAAGGCAGCAAGGGCAGGTGGGCGCTGGTAGGTGCGCGGGGAGTCCCTTGTGTTCTCCTGCTTCATTTCGCCGCACTGCCCAAAAACGACACTCCTCGAAGGAAAAATTATGAACCTACATGTACTTAAGACCGCAGGAATCTTGGCTTTAGCCTCGACTCTTGCATTTGGGGTGTCCATGCTTCCCGCCCAAGCTACGCATTCGGGCGAAATCGTCATTGCACTTGAAGCACCTCTAACGGGTGATCAGTCCAATAACGGCAAGGACCAACTGCGCGGGGCTCAACTTGCAGCCATGCAGATCAACGCTACTGGCGGAGTCCTTGGCAAGAAAATCAAGATTGTTGGTATCGATGATCAAGCGAATCCTGAAAAAGCCGAAGCGGCCGTCACGGCAGCGATAAAGGCTAGCGCCGACGCAGTCGTTGGCCCGTACAACTCGGGTGTTGGTGTTGTGAACCTGCCAATTTATGTCAAGAACAAGATTTTCCCCATGCGCATGACTTCGTCCTTGGCAACCCAAGGGTTCGGCGCGACCACGCAGCCGATGAACTCACAAATCTCACCTGCTGAAATCGATTACATCAGCTCAACGGGTGTGAAATCAGTTGTCATGCTGGTCGACCCTTCGGACTACACGGCCTCCATTGCATCCCAGACCGCAGCGGGACTGACGGCAAAGGGCATTACGGTAACTCAAATTTCAGTCCCCGAAGGCAGTTCAAGTTACTCTGCACAGGTTGCTCAAGCAATGGCATCAAATCCAGGGATGGTGTACTCCAGTACTTACTATCCATCAGGTGCCATCATCGCCAAAGCACTGTTAAGCACGGCGCCAACAACTCCATGCTTCATGGGCTTGGCCAATGTTGACCCAGCGTTTGTGATAGAGGCAGGCCTTGCAGCGGCACAGCACTGCATTTTCAGCGGAGTGCCCGCGGCACCTCAATTGCCTACAGCTAAGGAATACACCAAGGCATACATCAAAGAGTTCGCAAAGAAGCCAGGCGTTTGGGGAAGCTTCACCTATGACTCCGTCTATGTACTCGCTGCAGCAATGAAAAAGGCAGGTACCACGAACTACAAGGCGCTCAAGAATGCAGTTCTTGCAACCAAGAACTACGAGGGAGCCACAGGTTCAATCACATTCAAGAAAAAGACCGGTAACCGCACCGAGGTTCCTGTCGAAATTCTTGTGGTGAGCAACAAGGGCGCATTCGTCCTGGCCGACTAACTGGCATTTCAACGTTCTGCCCGACTTTCTTAACAGGAAGCCGGGCAGAGTCATTAATGGGGTTGCCCCTCATAGTGACTGTGTAGAGTGGTCGGGTGGCAAAAAAGAGCGAAACGGCGTCCCCCGCCGAATCTCAATCCGCCACTTCCCACATGGCGCTCTACCGGTCGTATCGCCCAGCGACATTGGGTGAAGTTGTTGGCCAAGACCACGTAACGGGACCACTGCGCAGGGCTCTGGAAAATAATCGGATGCACCACGCGTATTTACTTTCTGGTCCCCGTGGGTGTGGAAAAACTTCAACGGCACGTATTTTGGCGCGCTCCTTAAACTGCGAGCAGGGGCCAACCCCTGACCCGTGTGGTGTTTGTGAGAGTTGCATTGACCTTTCGGCTACGGGTTCAGGCTCCATTGATGTTATTGAACTTGATGCCGCCAGCCACGGTGGAGTTGATGACACCCGGGATTTGCGGGAACGCGCAATGTTTGGCCCAGCGAAGTCGCGGTACAAGGTGTACATAATCGACGAGGCACACATGATTTCAACCGCCGGTTTCAACGCGTTGCTTAAGTTGGTTGAAGAACCACCAGAGCATGTGCGTTTCATTTTTGCAACCACAGAGGCAGACAAAGTTTTGCCAACGATTCGTTCACGCACTCACAACTACGGGTTCCGTCTTGTCCCCGTCAAAATTCTGCAAGAACATTTGGCGAAGATTTGTGCGAGTGAAAACATCTCTGCTGATCCCGCAGCGCTTGCACTCATTGCCCGCGCCGGAGCCGGGAGCGTTCGCGACTCACTGTCAATTCTTGGTCAAGTTATTTCAGGTTGCGGTCCAGAGGGTGTGACCTACCAAGAAGCAGTACTCCAGTTGGGCATGACTGACTCAGCGTTGCTTGATGAAACCGTCAACGCACTCATTGATCGTGATGGTGCCGCATTGTTTAACGCTGTTGACCGGGTTATTGAATCTGGTAATGAACCAAGAAGATTTGTCACTGATTTGCTGGAAAGGATCCGTGACCTTATTGTTTTGCAGAGCATCCCGGGGGCGGCGGAGAGTGGATTGATTCACGCACCGGAAGACGTGATTGCAACCGAAGAGGAACAAGCATCACGTATTGGCGCAGCCGAGTTGGCCCGCGCTGGTGAACTCGTTAACCGCGCGCTGAGTGATATTAAGGGAGCGACTGCGCCTCGACTTCAACTTGAACTACTCATGGCAAAACTCCTCCTCCCGGCAACTGATGATTCAACCGATGGGCTGCGGGTTCGAATTGAGCAACTAGAACGCACTGGAGTTGTAAGTCACCAAGTAGTGCGTGCGCCCGCACCCGCACCCGCACCCGCACCCGCGCCCGCGCCCGCACAGGCTGAGGTCAGTATCCCAGCGCCACCCAAGAAGCCGGGTAAGCCAAAAGATGCTGCACCGCAGGAAGCTCCTGTGGCAGAGGTGGCCACTCCGGCACCAATTTCGAATCCTGGTACTACAAATGTTTCTTCTTTTACCGTAATGTGGCCCGCCGTCATGGATGCGCTGCTGAAGTATTCACGGGTAGCCTGGATGGGTTTCACCGAGTCAACACCGCTGTCCTTTGAGAACGGCGTCTTGGCTGTTGGTGTCAAGGACTCGGGCCGCTACAACAACGTGAAATCTGGCGGACATGACGAGCGATTGCGTCAGGCAATCCTTGACGTATTGCAGGTTGATACAAAGATCGATGTTGTGTTGGGTGCAATGGGAACTGTCGGTGGGGGCGCGGTTGTCACGCAGGTCGAAGAAGACGACACTCCGAGAATGGATGACTCCGCTTCGGAGGAAGTAACCGGCGCTGACCTGATCGCGAAAGAGCTAGGTGGCGTGTCAATAGGTGAGATTGAGAACGGTTAATTTACATGTATGAAGGAATTGTTCAAGACTTAATTGATGAACTTGGGCGTTTGCCCGGTGTTGGTCCTAAGAGTGCCCAGCGCATTGCATTTCACATTCTGAGCACCGACTCAGAAGACGTGAAGCGTCTTGCTGAAGTACTGCTTGAAGTCAAGGAAAAAGTTAAGTTTTGTGAGATCTGCGGAAACGTTGCTCAGAGCACCCAGTGTCGAATTTGTATTGACCCTAAGCGAGATCCCAGTGTGATTTGCGTGGTGGAAGAACCAAAAGACGTCGTGGCGATTGAAAAGACTCGTGAGTTTCGTGGTCGGTACCACATTCTTGGTGGGTCAATAAATCCGATTGACGGCATTGGTCCCGACGACCTCCGGATCAGAGAGTTAATGCCCCGCCTTGCTGACGGAAGTGTTACCGAGGTCATTTTGGCAACTGATCCCAACCTTGAAGGCGAAGCCACCGCGACGTACCTGTCCCGCATGCTGGTGCCGTTGGGTTTGACCGTCTCGCGACTCGCGAGTGGGCTCCCTGTTGGTGGGGATTTGGAGTACGCGGATGAAATTACATTAGGTCGCGCATTCGCTGGTCGGCGAACGGTCGGCTCCTAGTTCTTACCTCGCGGGGTCCATCGGAAAAAGAAAGTGGCGAGTAGAGCGCCGAGAATAATCCAGATTACGAGAACAATTGCTGTCATTCCCAGTTCCCACGACCCGCTCACTTCCATGGCCGCTGCGGAGTCGGGCAAAAAGACACTGCGCATTGCCTGGGTGAGCCACTTCAGTGGAAATAGTGACGCGAAGGATTGCATCCACTGGGGTAGATCACCGAACACAAAGAACACACCGGAAGTGAATTGCAGGACGAGGACAACGGGTGTGACCAATGCGGCTGCGCCACGTCCTTGCCTGGGTACAACCGAGTACGCGATTCCCAACAGGGTGAAAGCAATAAGTCCTAGAA
>JBIIOS010000125.1:0-5258 GCA_044336805.1 Candidatus Nanopelagicales bacterium | reverse complement strand
GTAACAATTGGTAGTCGCCGAATTCAACAGAACCATCTGCTCGACTGATCACCGGAATGCGGTGATTGTACTGCGGATACACGCGTTGAAAAAATGAATCATCCATGGGTGAAGTGTGAAACTGACTCCCTGTGGATAGCGAGGTGCAATCCACAGGCGATCTCGATATAAGTGAAGAGTTTTATCGGGGTATTAGCCGATACTTGTTTTGATGAGTTCAGCGATTACGCGCGCGGTAGTGACAAGTTCAGAAACCTGAACATATTCATCGGGTGCATGGGCAACACCTGCATCACCCGGGCCGTACTGAACCGTGGGAATACCCACCAAACCGGTGAGCAGCCGCAGATCCGACCCGTAGGGAGCGCCATATTCCTCAAGCGACGTTTCAGTGATCTGCTCATGCACGGTTGCAAGATTTTTTATGATCTGGGAGTCCGCCTCCGTTTGCCCGGAAGCGAATTGACCTCCCCACCATTGGATTTCTACCGGATTCTCGGCAAGCCAGGCATCACGTGAGCATGCCTGTGAAATACATTCTTCAAATTTCTGTTGCGCAATAGCAGTGTCTTCACCGAGGGCGACTCCGAATCGACCCTCAGCAATGAGCAGATCAGGGACGGTTGAGGCCCAGTCGCCACTGTGTACGGTCCCAATTGAAATTGGGTAGGCGATTGGCCAGCGTTGCATCCGTGGGTCGACATCAATATTTCGTTTCATCTCGAAATCTTCTAAAGCGTGATAAATCGGGTAGAACTTTTCAATTGCGCTCACGCCCTCGGTGCGGCGGGAGGCGTGAATCGCAGCACCATGAACGAGCAGGCGAAATGTGAGTGCTCCACCATTGGCACTAATCGCAGCGAGTGACGTTGGCTCAGGGATGATCGCGCCCATAACGTCATGATCATCTAGATTGTAGAAACGTGGCAGTCCTTCCGTGATCAGTGAATAAGTGCCCAAGCCGCCGTCTTCTTCACCGATCACGGGTGCGAAAAGTAGATCACCCTGTGGCGTGAATCCAGATTCACGAAGGTGTTTCACGGCCGCAAGAGCCGCAATCAACCCACCTTTCATGTCGCAGGCTCCCCGAGCCATGACCACGTCCTCACCGTTGATGCTGGTTTGCACAGGGGTGAATGGATCACCGCTCCAAGCATTGAGGTCTCCGGGTGGGACGACATCGGTGTGGCCATTGATGAGTAGCGCTGGCCTGCCGCCTGTGCCGCGCCAAATCCCCAAAACGCCCAGTCCACGAGCGCGCTCAACCTCTTGACCGGGAAATTGCGGGTCGGCCGTGATTCTCGCAAGGTCCATGATCCAGGTATGCACTTCTAGGCCCGCATCACCCAGGTGTTTGGCCATAAATTCCTGTGCTTGCTGCTCGGCGTCGCTGCCGCCCATGGAGGCAATGGAAAGTAGTGCGTTGAGATCCTCCATGATTGCTGGAGCGAGTAGGAGTTCTTGCTTGTCATGTTTGTTCTTGGCCACGGGTGAATTGTGGCGTGACCCGAGTTCACGGGGAGATGGTGGGCCACAATTGAATAAATGTCCGTTTTGTCGGGTTAATTCGGAGTTTTTTTGCCGCCACGCCGAAATGAGCCTGTGCGTAGAGCCTGAGGGTGGGTGTTTCTGCCCTATGGTGGAGCCGGCCGCTAGTTCTAGGCCACGAGGGTGGCGCCCGCCACCACCGCTCCGGCGGCGAATGTTTAACAGGAGGACCCCATGGCGGAGGAAAGCTACACCGGCGAGGCATATTGCGTTAAGTGCAAGGCCAAGCGTGAATTTACCGGACACGTGGAAGAAACCAATGGTCGTCGTTTCGCAAAGGGTATTTGCCCAACGTGCGGCACCAAAGTAACGCGTATTTTGGGCAAAGCCTAAATACTGCGTTTTATCTCAGTAAATCTTCATACTATTAAAACTTTAGAGGGGCGGCCCGTGAGGGCCGTCCCTTTGAGTTTGCCCATTTTTAGTCCGCCGGAAGAATGAAGGTTTCGCAGAGGGTGAACTGTGCGCAGGGCAACCGAGGGGGCCGAAGGCGCGGCGCTGTATTACCGTAATGGCATGTCTCAATTTCCGTTTGGCTTCGGCGCACCAGATAGTAATGAACCTGGTCGATTCGATATGAACAATCTGGGTGCAATGTTTACCCAATTCGGTCAAATGCTGCAGCAGTCCCAAAATGAAGGACCACTCCCGTGGACCACGGTGATGCAGGTTGCGCGTGCGGGACTCGGTACTGATCCCAGCGTGTCCGAAGCCTCGGTTCGCGCCGTCGAGAGTGCAATGGAACTTGCAGACCTGTGGCTCAATGACAGTGTGAGTTTCCCCGCCAGCAGTACAAAGGTCAAAGCCTGGTCACGTAGTGAATGGATCGTTGAAACCGGGCCCGTCTGGCAAATAATTATTTTGCCCATTGCAACCACAATGTCTGCGCGCATGGAAGCCATGTTGCCCGAACTGACCGGCACCGAGGATTCAAGCGCGATCCAGGACCAGTTGCCTGAACAACTCAAGGCATTGTTGCCCGATGGTGTAACCCCCGAAATGATGGCGATGCTTAAGCCAATGATGGGCATGGTTACACAGATTGGTGCGAGCGCATTTGCCTACCAACTTGGGCAAGCCCTCTCTGCCTTGGCGAAGGAAGTTGTTTCCTCCACCGATGTCGGAATACCGCTAGCCCCAGTCGGGATCCGAGCTTTGATTCCCATGAATATTTCGGAATTTTCCACCGGGCTCGGCATTGATGAGCGAGACCTTTTTCTTTTCTTCGCGCTGCGTGAGAGTGCGCATCAACGCCTGTTTGACCATGCGCCTTGGCTTCGCCCACGTTTAATGTCTGCCGTTGAAGAGTATGCGCGCTATATGGATGTTGACATTGCCTCCATGGGAGAAAAATTCGATGGGTTTGATTTGTCAAACCCGGAAGCCCTCCAAGAAATCATGGCATCGGGTGTGATCGAACCCGAGGACACTGCCGAACAACGCGCTGCCATTCTGCGACTGGAAACCCTGCTCGCCCTGATCGAAGGTTGGGTTGATGAAGTCGTGTCACAGGCTGCCGGCGAGCGCCTGGCAAGCCTGGCTCAACTGCGCGAGACCATGGGGCGCCGCCGGGCCACCGGGGGACCAGCGGAAACAACGTTTAGCACGTTGGTCGGAATGAAGCTTCGACCAACACTTTTCCGTGAGGCAAATACTGTGTTCGCGGCCGTGCGGGCAAAGTCGGGCATTGAGGCACGTGATGCACTGTGGAATCACCCCGACCTGTTGCCCGATGCGGAAAGTTTGGCTGATCCACTTGGTTTTGCCGAAAGTGTCACTGGAGGATCCGCATTCGACGACATCTCAATGAGTGATTTCGAAACGGATGAGGAGCAAGGGTAAATGCTCGTACCCACCCGGGTGGAGCTATTTACACAGGAACTCAATCACTGGAATTTTTCCACTGATGCCGATCAACAGGCGTTGTATCGCGAATACCGCGATCTAATAGTTACAGGTCACCTGTCACTTGACCGTGCACGCCTGCAGGGACATTTCACCGCGAGTGCGTTATTAGTCGACCCCATGCGCGCCGAAGTGATGCTGGTAATGCATCCGCGGGTAAAGCGCTGGCTGCAAATGGGCGGTCACATCGAATCCACCGATCAAAGTTTTCGCGAAGCGGCATTGCGCGAAAGCCGGGAAGAAAGTGGCTATGCACAGATTGACGTCGGTCAGGTTCCCGTGAGATTGGATCGCCATGAGGTTGCCTGTAAGTCACCCACAGGCGAAGTGATCCAAAGCGTTCATTGGGATGTGCAGTTTCTTGCCCTGGTCGATTGCACCCAAGTCCGTGAGATCACCGAAGAGGCGCAGACTCGGTGGTGGGGATTCGAGGAGTCAATCCCGGGACTTGATCACAGTGTTGAGCTTCTCATAGGGGCGGCTCGACAGATTCTGGAGTAATTAACAAGTTATCCACAACCTATGGGATGAGGATTTTCTCACACTCGATACTGTAAGCGCTGCATTAACTTCCATGTAAGACTCTGGCAGCACAGAATTAAGAGATCGACGTTAAGAGATCGAAATTGATGTACCGGCAAGGGAGATGAAATAACGTGGGCACGTTGATGTGGTGGCTGATTCCACTTGTGGCAGTCGGCATTGGAGTGGGAGTTACTGCTCTAGTCACCTATTTCCGCAGGCCACCCGAGGATCACGACCTCGGTCAGTTCGCTTCAATGCAAGAGGCGATGAAAAAATCACACGGATCCAGTTAATCGATCTGCGAACTCGGTGTGCGTAACTAGTCCAGTTACCATGGGTCAGTGAGCAATCCAGAGAGTTCATCAGGGCGAGTTAGCGCGAGTACATTCGCGTTACTGGTGAGTGCAGCAGTCACTCTCGGGATCGTTGCCGTTGCATTTTTTCTTCCCGTCCCGTTCGTGAAACTTGCGCCGGGCCCCACATTTAACGTAATCGGTGATGTGGAAGGCACCCCGGTAATTCAAATTACCGGCGAGCAGACATTTCCCACCACGGGCGAACTGGACATGACCACGGTGAGGGAGTCCGGAGGCCCCCGAGGTGGCCTCACATTTGTTGACGCAATCGGTGCGTGGTTTAACTCATCAGATGCTGTTGTTCCGCGCGAACTGATTTACCCCGATGACATAAGCGGCGAAGCGGTAAAAGCAAGAAATGCAGCGGCTTTTAGTACATCAGAATCAAACTCGGTTGCAGCAGCACTCAGGTACCTAGATTTACCCGTTGAAACGAAGATAGTTGCGACCGCAGTAATCGTCGGTGCCCCAGCGGATGAAGTCTTTGAGCCGCGAGATGAAATCCTTTCAATTAATGGCGTTCCAGTAACTGCGCCGTCAGATGTTGTTGAAACCGTCCAAGGCTCACCGGTGGGAACGGAGTTCACATTTGAGATTCGTCGGTTGGCGGAAGACAAAACGGTAAAAGTTACTTCGGGTGAGAATCCAGATGTTCCTGGTAAGCCCTATCTGGGTATTTCGGTGGGGGAGCTTTATTCGGCCGAGTTTGACATCAACTTCACCCTCAGCGATGTCGGTGGACCCAGTGCCGGCCTGATGTTTGCTGCGGGAATTGTTGACAAACTCACCCCCGAGAATTTAGGAGGTGGCAAGCACATTGCTGGCACGGGCACCATTACCCCCGAGGGTGTAGTTGGGCCCATTGGTGGGATCCGGCAAAAGCTGGCCGGCGCGCGCGATGCGGGAGCGGAATTCTTCCTCATG
>JBIIOS010000124.1:0-5277 GCA_044336805.1 Candidatus Nanopelagicales bacterium | reverse complement strand
GCCGTTCTTTCGCAGCAGCTGGTCGATCTGGAAATCAACTTTTGTTCCACCCTGCATTCCAATAATGGCCAAGTGACCATTGCGCTTGAGGACTTCGACATTTTTGGAAAGGTAACTTGCCCCCATGTTGTCCAGGATGTTTTCAGTGCCACCCCAGGTTTCCTGGATCACTTCGACAAAGTCTTCTTCTTTGTAATTGATCAACAGGTCGGCGCCCAGGGACGCGCATACGTTGAGTTTTTCTTGGCTGCCTGCGGTTACCGCAACCTTGACTCCGAGCGCCTTTGCCACCTGAATGGCAAATGTGCCGATGCCTCCGCCACCTCCGTGAATCAGAATCGTGCTTCCTTCGCGCAGGTGCAGCACCTTGGTGAAGTTGCTCCACACCGTGGCGGCAATTTCCGGAAGTGCTCCGGCATCAACGAGACTGACACCTTCGGGAACGCTCATAACTTGTCCGAGGGGAACCGCAACTTTTTGCGCGTATCCGCCACCATTTAATAGTGCGGTTACGCGCTCACCGATCCGGTCCATGGTGAGTGCTGCGCCGACGGAAACGATTGTTCCCGAGCATTCGAGGCCGAGAATGTCGGTAGTGCCGGGGGGAGGTGGGTAATTTCCTTTGCGCTGCAGGAGATCTGCGCGGTTAACCGCGGTCGCTGTGATGTCAATGATTACCTCACCAGGTTCCGGCTGGGGATCGGCAACCCGGGACCATTCGAGGGTTTCCGGACCACCGAAATCTTTTTGGGTGATGGCAAACATGGTCAGTCCTCATCTCGATTGTATTTAATGACAACCATTCGATC
Organism: Candidatus Nanopelagicales bacterium; assembly: GCA_044336805.1. Lineage (GTDB taxonomy): Bacteria > Actinomycetota > Actinomycetes > S36-B12 > S36-B12 > UBA4592. The sequence continues at coordinate 4,468 of JBIIOS010000124.1, read as the reverse complement.
GCCTTGCTCGAGGAAACGAATACTTTCCGTGTAGAAACGGTGCGTGATACCGTCTCGAATAATCGCCAAGATGATCAGACCTTTTTCGTTGAGATCACCCGGTGACATGCTGAGTTCCTCTTTCGTCACGGCTCGCTCGGTAACTTCCAGTCCACGGGAGGAGTCAAGTAGATCTTCCATAAGCGCACCCGCAGCGGAGCTGATGACCGACAGGCCCATGAGGCGCCCAGCTGATTCAGCGGTAGGAATGACGCTGGTTGCACCCGATTGACGCATTACGTCGGCGTTTTGTGACTCTCGGACGGCGGCGATAATTTTTGCATCAGGCGGCGCAAGTCGGCGAGCGGTGAGAGTTACCAACACCGAGGTGTCGTCCTCGTTGGTGGCGACAATTATTTGCCCGGCTCGCTCAATTGACACATCACGGAGCACTTCTTCTTGGCGGCCGTCACCAACGAAAGCGACGAGTCCATCTCGTGTTGCAAGATCACACGACTCGCGATCCGTTGCAACGACAACAATTGTGTTGGGGTTGTAACCAGCGTCGAGGAGCGCCTTGGCGGCGCTACGACCTTTGACTCCGTATCCAATGATGATGGTGTGGTTTTCCACTTTCTTCCTCCATTGCCGGGAGCGGATTTCACTTCGTGTTTTCTTGGTTAAAACTTCGATTGTCGTACCGATCAGAACAATCAGGAATAGGAAGCGAAGCGGGGTGATCACGAGCACGTTGACTATTCGAGAGGATTCACACACGGGAACAATGTCGCCGTAACCGGTTGTTGAAAGGCTCACGGTCGCGTAATAGAAAGCGTCGACCAGAGTGAGTTCTCCAGCGACACCTCTGTCGGCGTAACACGTTCGCTCGAAGTAAACGATGAGTGCAGTGATGACCAGGGCTAGAACCGCAACACCAATGCGCAAACTGACATTCTGGAGGGGGGTGATCTTGCTGCCTCGAAAAAGCAATGACCGAATGGAATCAGTTGAACTGCCGTCTTTATCTTCTGGCACCGCAGTTACCGTCCCTTCGCACGCGCTCAATCATGCCAGCAATGACACCGGAGCAGGTGCTAGCCACTGCCATTGGACCCCTAATTAGACCCCTAACGCGGAAAGTGTCATGACAACGTCGCCGGGAGAGCCCATACCGGGCGGGACGACCGCGAAGTCGGTTGCATTCGCCCATCCAATTAAACCGGCAGGTCCGCCAGAGTGAAGTACCTGTGCGGTACGACCGGCAGGACTATTGGTCACTCTTATAGGAACTATCGCAGTGTCCTCCGCGTACTCGGGTAAAGGAGTTTCATCCATGAGTACAGCAGTTTGGGTGCTCTCACTCCATTTTGCTCCGCGCAGACCAGCGACCAAAGGTGGTGCGATGCTTAGGAGAGCGGCCAGTGCACTGCGTGGATCACCGGGCAGCCCGAGCAAGAGTTTTCCGTCGGGTAAACGCGCCAGAAGGACTTGAGCCCCAGGAGTCATGGTGACTCCGTCAATTAACCAATGTGCGGCTAAGTCGCGCAGGACATTTCGCAATAAATTAGCGCCACCGGGAGCCGTTGATCCGGTTGTAATAAGTAGGTCAGCGTGTGAGTCATCAATTTCTTCGAGGAGTAAATCGCGAGCTTCAGGTGCACGCACATATGGGTTGCCTCGGGCACCGAGTGCACCAACGAATGCAGGGACACTGATACCCAAGGCATCACGCACGCGCCCACCTCGGGGTTCACCCTGTTCGAGAAGTGATGCGCCGATAATTAGTGTGCCCACAATCGGTGGCGGGCAGATTCGCAAGAAGTCATGACCTGCCGCAGCGGCAATAGAAATAACTTGCGGGGTAATTAGTGAATCGGCAGCGACAAGTTCACGCCCGGCGCTGGCGATAGCTGCTTGACGAATAATCCCAGAACCAAATTCGGGCCGTGCATTTTCATCGGGGGTCCCATTCAGGGAATCAAATGCAATAAGTTGGTGTTCACCCGGTTGAATCTCCTGCATTTGCCCTTGCGAGAGTGCGAGCACAGCGTCGGTGTGCGGCGGTATTGGCTCAAATGCACGCAACTTTGTTGCATAGTGCTGGGGCAGTGCCACATCAGGTGCTAAATCGATGACGGTCCAAGGTCCGGCGGCGCATACGGCGTAGCCGTCAAACTCGGCGACATCTTCACTGGGTTCATCAGAAATTGCGACCAAAGCCTCACCCAGTAATGAACCGCTCGCTTCGTCGAGCCGAGCGCGAACCAAAGGCAGTGGTCGCCCGGCGGAATACGCCACCTGGCGAGCTAGGGACCAGCCGAGCAGGCCATCAAGGCCCAGAGCCGAGTCGTTCACCTTCTCGTCCTCCAAACTCGACTCTAGGCTCCAGAGTCCAGGGTCATGGGTTCATGATTCTGGATCACTATAACGTTGGAATGACTACACCGTGGTGTCCACGAGCTCACGTGGTTTCGCCGTTTCCGGCAATTCTGACGTTTCTATATTTCCAGTGACGGGCGTAGCGGTTGTTGGCCGTGGCCGAGGTGCTCGTCGAGCCGGTTGCACGAATCCGCGGGCAAGCAGGAGGAAGACGAGGATGACCGACACGGCGATAACGAGTGCAATTGACCATTCCGTCATTGCGTCCGTTCCGGCGAGAACGTAATGAGCCGTAGCGAGTGGCCAGGCGAAGTAGGCGATCAAGTGTGACTTTTTGAAGAACGAATTCCCCTTCTTACCCATTTTGGTTCGGATACGACCAATGAGGGATACGGGCAACATGCACCACAGCGCCAATGTGCCCAAAGCCACGGGGATGGGTTGCCATGAAGCTAATCCGGGAACCAAAATTTCAGGCACGGTGAACTTCACCACGGGATCAATCAGTAGAGCACCCAGGTGCACGGCGAGGGCGGCTAAGGCCAGTGCGCCCAACCAGCGGTGCAGGTGTAGCAGGGTAACGGGAGTTGAGTTAGTGCCAAGAATTCGAGTTCGCAGGAACAGGCCCCAAAAAACAACCGCGGACAGAAGTGCCCAAGCCAGAACGCCACTGGCGCGGATGGTGAGCCATGTCCAAGCGATGTCTGCATTCAATAGGCTATTTATGTTGTTCATGCGAACGCAACCTCTCCACTTTCTCGAACCAGGTAGTACGAGATTTCCATCTTGTTCAAAAATGATTGAGCTTCGGTGAATCCGAGTACCATCGCTGCAGTTGCATACGCCTCAGAGATCCAACCGTGTTCGGCAACGACGGTGGCTTGCACGAGATCTGTTGCTGACACGTTTCCGCTTCGCGGATCGATCACGTGGTGTGTTCCGTTCCCCCACACGCGCCGAGCCGTTGTACTTGTTGCCACAGCCAGTGAATCTGCATCTGTGTTGACGGTTGCAATGATTTCATGGCGATCGAGTTCGTTGATCACACCAATGTTCCAACTGTCAATGGTGTCTGTACCTGTTGTGCCCGGTGTTCCTGAAGTCACGACATCACCACCAATGTTTGCCAACACACCGATTGCTCCGGCAGCCCGAAATTCCCTACACAGGATGTCTCCGGCCAATCCTTTTCCTATTGCACCCGGATCCAAAGCAATTCCGGAATCCAATGCGAGGTAGTTCCCCCGCAGATGAATCCCTGTTGGTGAACCAACCGTGGGCAAAGAAGTTGCGGCGCTGTGATCGGCTGAAATCTTGTTGAAATCAACGCTGTAACCCAGTGCATCAATAACTCGAGCCATCGTTGGATTAAACAGCTCATTGGTCAGTGTTGCGGCCTCAAGCATGGAGGTGACGAGCTCCCGGAAATCATCAGAGATCAGGAGTTCGCCCTTTCCCGCATGTGCATTGTTGCGTGAGAGTTCACTATCGGCTCGGAACCGGCTCCAGCTTTGCTCCAAAATCTCCATCCGGACCGGAACCAATTTAATAAGTTGATCGATGATCAACTGGTCGCCCCACAGCGTCACTTCAACGGGAGATCCCATGGCTCGGAAAGCCAGGGAAGCGCGTTCCGTGACGCCGTGCTCATGATTACTGGGCCCACGACTAGGGGCTAAAAGGGTGTTCATCCGGATCCTTGTGAGTTGCTCTGAAGTGCTGGTGGTTGCGCGGCGGCAGGAACGGGAGCGATCTTCGGTGTAGAACTCGCACCTGGTGATTGTGCGGGCTTGGATGAAACGGTTACCGCACCACCTGCTTGAGCAGCAACAAGTTGCTGGGCAACCACGTTCAACTGATCCCTATATTCACTTAAACGAACAGCCTCTTGGGTGAGGGCTTGCGCATAAGCCTGTAGTTGCTCAGCCGAGTAGCCCTCCAGGGAGGCGACTTCTACGCTGCTCGCATCGACACTTGTTGTGGCCGGTGCACTTTGGGCCGCAGCATCTTCCATGGTTCGAAAACCGATGACTCCGACAATTCCAATGCCCGTGGCTACAGCCAGACCCGTTGAAATGATTTTCGTGTTGCGTTGCTTCACGTCTTTTGA
>JBIIOS010000123.1:0-5290 GCA_044336805.1 Candidatus Nanopelagicales bacterium | reverse complement strand
CACTGCACGCCCATGCTTAACCAACATATGCATTTTTTGACCAAGTACACCTACTAGGAGTCCGGATGTCAGTTTCAGTCAAAATGCCGCAACTCGGTGAGAGCGTCACCGAAGGAACTATCACTCGTTGGTTGAAAAACGTTGGAGACCACGTCACCGCCGACGAACCACTCGTGGAAATCTCGACGGACAAAGTTGACACTGAGATCCCCTCCCCCGCGACCGGCATTTTGCTCTCCCAATCCGCGCAAGAAGACGATGTAGTCGAGGTCGGCGCCGAATTAGCTGTAATCGGCGAAGAGTCTGAAGCCGGTGCATCCCCTGCAACACCAGCTCCCGCGACACCAGCTGTCGTTGCAGAGCCCGTAGTTGTAGCCCCTGTGGTCGCAGAAGCCGTAGCTCCCCCCGCGTCTGCCGGCAACGAGACCATCATTACTCTTCCGGCCTTGGGCGAAAGCGTCACCGAAGGAACCATCACTCGTTGGCTTAAAGCTGTCGGAGACGCAGTCGCCGTTGATGAACCAATTGTGGAGATTTCAACTGACAAAGTCGACACAGAGATTCCTGCGTCCGTGGCCGGCATACTCACCAAGATCACCGCGCCCGAGGACTCCGTCGTTGCAGTTGGTGGCGAACTTGGCCGAATCGGTTCACTCGTCCCTGCTACCACAACCGCAACTCCAACGCCAGCGCCGGTTGCAGCCGCTCCGGTACCCGTTGCAGCAACGCCGGCGCCAGTTGCGGCAACGCCAGCTCCTTCGCCCGTCATTGCTGATGCTCCAACTCCTGTCGCAGCCGAGTCAGCCCACTCCGGTTATGTCACACCATTGGTTCGACGCATGGCAGCCGAGGCTGGAGTTGACTTGTCAACCATCGCGGGGACCGGTACCGGTGGGCGGATCACTAAAACAGATGTTGCCGCAGCCGCTGCAGGCGCTACTCCCGCAGCTGCCGTTGCTGCTCCTGTAACTGCCCCTGCGGCTGCGCCAAGCGCTCCACGAGCCAGTGCTCCTCAATCCGCTCCTACGTCCAGTGCTCCTCAATCTGCTCCTACGTCAAATGGACCGGTTGCGGGCACAACCGAACCGCTTACTCGTTTACGCAAAGTGATCGCCGAGCGCATGGTCGAGTCGTTGCAGGTTTCTGCCCAACTCACAACTGTCGTTGAAGTTGACGTCACCAAGATTGCTGCTGTTCGCAATCGAGTCAAGAAATCATTCGAACAACGTGAAGGGGTCAAACTTAGCTTCATGCCCTTCTTTGTTAAGGCATCCGTTGAAGCATTGAAACAGTTTCCACAGATCAACGCCTCAATTGATATGGCAGCCGGAACCGTCACGTACTACTCCGATGAAAACATTGGCATTGCGGTTGACACCGAACGTGGATTGCTCGTGCCGGTAATCCATCAAGCCGGTGATCTCAATATTGCCGGGATTGCCCGCCAGATTTCGGACTTGGCGGAGCGCACTCGAACCGGCAAAGTTTCACCCGATGACCTTTCCGGTGGAACTTTCACGGTGACAAATACCGGTAGTCGCGGGGCACTTTTTGACACTCCGATTGTGAACGTGCCTCAAGTTGCAATTCTGGGAACCGGTGCAGTGGTTAAGCGACCGGTAGCTGTCACCGATAACAGCGGAGCAGATGTCATTGCCATTCGATCTATGGTCTATCTCGCATTGAGCTATGACCACCGATTGGTTGACGGTGCAGACGCCGCTCGATTCCTCACCAGCATCAAAACACGTTTGGAAGATACTTCGTTTGACGCCGAATTGGGCCTTTAAAGAATGCGCATCGCGGTCACTGGGGCGAGCGGACTTATCGGATCCGAATTAGTACCGCTACTGCAAGCGTCAGGCCACCACGTTGTTAAATTGGTTCGCCGCTTCGCAACTTCCGCTGATGAAGTTCAATGGGACCCCAATACGGGTTTTGTTGGTGACCTCGGGGACGTTGACGCGGTGGTTCACCTGGCAGGTGCAGGTGTTGGTGACCACCGATGGACCGATTCCTATAAGAAAGAAATCTTGGATAGCCGCGTCAATGGCACTGAGACCATTTCCCGAGCAATTGCAAAGATGGACCGCAAGCCACACACCCTGATAAGTGCTTCCGCCATTGGTTTCTACGGTGACACTGGTTCCAAGGCAGTGACCGAAGCTGATCCATCCGGCTACGGCTTCTTAGCCGACGTGGTCGTCGCGTGGGAAGGTGCTACACAAGTCGCCAGTGACGCTGGAATTCGCGTTGTCCACCCTCGAACCGGCCTTGTGGTTTCGGCAAAGGGTGGGGCGTGGGCACGCATGTTCCCCCTGTTTAAGGCTGGACTGGGTGGCAAGCTGGGAAGCGGTCAGCAGTATTGGTCCTGGATTTCCATGCGCGATGAAATCAATGCCATCGAATTCTTGCTCAACAGCCCCCAGATCAGCGGCCCGGTAAACCTCACCGCACCGGAGCCACAAACCAATGCCGACATCACCTCAGCAATGGGGAAGGTTCTCGGTCGCCCAACCCTATTACCGGCTCCAGCATTTGCCTTAAAAGTTGTTTTGGGCGAGTTTTCAACCGAAGTTCTCAGCAGCGCACGCGTATTACCCGCCGTCCTGGAGCAGAACTCATTTGATTTCCAAGATCGTAATATCGAATCGGCAATTCGCGCGGCCCTCGCTGACCCGAGTAGCTGACCTGTGACGAGCGGGTGAGTTGGTGAGTTGGTAAATTGGTGAACATTGCGCCCGTCATAGTTATCGGCAGCGGACTCGCTGGGCTCTCTGCGGCCCGACAACTCAGTATTCACGGGGTCGAAGTACTGGTTCTTGAAGCAGCTGATTGTGTTGGTGGGCGGGTTCGCACCGATATCGTCGACGGCGTGCACATGGATCACGGATTTCAGTTGTACAACACCGCCTACCCGGAAGGCAAACGCGTTCTGGATTATCAGGCATTGGATTTACATCCGTTTAGCGCAGGGGTGATTTCAGCTACGGATCATGGCCGAGTAAAGCTGGGTGACCCCCGCGAACTTCTGGGTTGGTTGCCAAGCTCGATTACCTCAGGTTCCCTGAGTTCAAAAGCCGCTTTCGTGCGTTACGCACTGGCTCAGGCGCGTAAATCACCCGCCGAGATAACGCATGGTGTCGATGGCAATGCACACTCGACACTAGAGCGCGCAGGGGTAACCGGAAAGTTCTATTCGGAAGTTATTCGACCTTTTTTTGCCGGAGTTTTTCTTGAACCGAATCTTCTGACATCCAGTCGTTTCATGAACTTAGTTTTGCTGACATTCGTTAAAGGAAAACCCTCACTGCCACGAAATGGGATGCAAGCAATTCCGAACCAGTTATTCGATGCCCTCCCTACCGAGACCGTTCGTTTCAACACGAAAGTCTCAGCAGTCTCGACGGATAGCGTTCGAGTCGGAAGTGAAGTGATCAATGCTCGGGCCGTCGTCGTGGCGACCGATTCAACATCGGCTCGCGAACTTAGCGGGGTTAACGCTCCCGCGTGGAATTCGGTCACAACGTGGTATCACCTTGCACCGCTGGGGACACTCGACGAAGGCAAACCCGTAATCATTGTCAACGGCGGTGCTGCTGGACCAATTACCAACAGTGTTGTTCTCACCAACGCGGTACCCGGCTACGCACCCGGCGCGCAATTGATTTCAACATCTGCTTTGGGAATTCACGAAAGAAACTTGGACCTCGCTCGCCCCCTCAGCACCATGCACGACACCGATGCATCGAAGTGGGAGTTAGTTGGTCACTATCCGATTTCACAGGCCCTCCCCGCAATGACTCCCCCGCACGTATTCCGTTCACCGGCTGAGCGAGAAGGCATCTTCCTCGCTGGGGACTATCGAACAAGTTCTAGTATTCAAGGTGCAATGGTTAGTGGGCGACGAACAGCGGACGCCGTGTTGGCGAAAATATCCGGACAGGGGACACCGCATGTTTGAAATTGAACACCTCGGGATAAATGTTGACTACCAGCAAGCCTGGGATTACCAAAAACAGGTTCACTCTGAGGTCGTCTCCGGCAAAAGAGGCGACACAATCCTGCTTCTTGAACACGCAAGTGTCTATACCGCAGGAAAACGTACTGAGATTTCCGAACGCCCAATAACAGGTGCTCCTGTTGTCGATGTGGACCGAGGCGGAAAAATCACCTGGCACGGACCAGGGCAAATTGTGGGTTACCCGATTATCCGACTTGCTGACCCCATTGACGTTGTTGCCCATGTTCGCCGGATCGAAGAACTCCTGATACGGGTGTGTCGAGAATTTGCGGTAGAGACGGAACAGGTAGAAGGACGCAGTGGCGTGTGGGTTACCAACCCACAACCTGCCCGGAAAATTGCCGCAATCGGTATTCGGGTCTCCCAAAAAGTCACAATGCATGGCTTCGCACTGAATTGCGATAACTCGCTCGACGCCTTTCATGCAATTGTCCCTTGTGGAATCGTTGATGCCACCGTGACCACAATCAGTCAGGAATTAGGCTGCGAAGTGACACCTAGTACGGTGATGCCAGTCTTACAAGCACATCTCGGCGAACTAGTACCTATTGGAGGAAACGCCCCATGACGCTAGATTCTGTAGATTCTGTGTTCACCGGCACAAATGGCGAGGGCCGTAAGTTACTGCGCATCGAGGCGCGTAATGCAGCTGTACCCATCGAGAGAAAACCGTCATGGATTCGCACCACCATGAAAACTGGACCGCAGTACACCGAGATACGCAATATGGTCGCAAGCGAAGGATTGCACACCGTGTGTCAGGAAGCGGGCTGTCCAAACATTTACGAATGCTGGGAAGACCGTGAAGCGACTTTCCTGATCGGCGGTGAACAGTGCACTCGGCGGTGTGATTTCTGTCAAATTGATACGGGCAAGCCGGATCCTCTCGACCTCGATGAACCCAGAAGAGTCGCCGAGTCTGTTCAAAAAATGGCACTTCGGTACGCAACGGTTACGGGTGTCGCGCGTGATGACCTACCCGATGAAGGCTCCTGGCTTTACGCCGAAACGATCCGTCAAATCAAACTCCTTAATCCTGATACCGGCGTTGAAGTGTTGATCCCAGATTTCTCGGCCAACCCCGAATTACTCGCCGTCGTGTTCGCCACTCGACCTGAAGTTTTGGCGCACAATGTTGAAACTGTCCCCCGGATTTTCAAGTCAATTCGCCCCGCATTTCGCTACGACCGAAGCTTGAATGTGATAACCCAGGCCCGTGATGCTGGACTCGTCACCAAAAGCAATTTGATCCTTGGGATGGGTGAA
>JBIIOS010000016.1:0-20384 GCA_044336805.1 Candidatus Nanopelagicales bacterium | reverse complement strand
CCCAACGTCACACCCGGCCATGAATCCACCCCCGGTTCGTGGAAAACTGTTTTCGTAGGCACAGATGAATTACCTGATTCCCGGTGCGCCCTTTGAGGCATATCGAGCAATTGGTGTGGCAGAGTACTGCCATGGATTCAGATCAGGTAGCTCCAGAGCCCAAGGCCAGCCCAGGTGGGTTGGATAAAAAGAAATCAATCATTCTTGGCCTCGTCGGCCTGGCTTTCATCATTCTGATTTTTTGGAAGGTAATCCCGCAGATTGGCAGTTATTCTGATGCGCTCACGGCACTCGAGGCCATGAGCGTTCTGGCTATCTTTTTGATAGTTCTCTGCGTGCTGGTTTATTTGCTCACCTATGGTCTTCCGTTCTTCGCGGCAACACCGGGGCTGAAGTATTGGCGGTCCCAGCAGGTCAACCAGGCAGCGTTTGCGATTAGTAATGGAGTGCCCGGTGGAGGCGCGGTTGGCCTTGCCGTGCAATTTGGGATGTTGAATTCATTCGGGATTTCAGGGACCAGCGCTACCGCGGCAATAACCGCCGTTGGCTTGTGGAGCACATTTGTCACCTTGTTCTTCCCAGTGTTGGGTGTTGTTGCAATCACGCTTTTTGGGCTTGGTGGAAATACACATGCCGTGACGGGAATACTGGGGATCGCCATTTTGGCAGTTGTTGTGATTGTTTTTGTTCTCGTTATGCGCTCTGAACCATTAGCGGTCAAGATCGGAGCCTTTGCCAACAAGGCCATCAATCCATTTCGGAAGAAGATAAAGGCCCTGGCAACCGTTGATTTGCAGGCACCGATTGTTAAATTCCGCTCAGATATGTACGACCTTCTGAAACGTCGCTGGGGTGCCTTAACCGCGGCACAAATCGCAGTTTCGTTTACGCAATTCTTGATCCTTTATGTGGCCTTACGTGGAGTAGAGGGCTGGGATAACGCAGGAACGTCTTTTGCTGCGGCATTTGCAGCGTTTGCGATTGCCCAAATCGGATTAATGATCCCCATCACTCCAGGTGGATTGGGAACGGTGGATGCGGCATTGATAGCGCTCCTGGTGGGTTTTGGGGCCACGACGGGTGCAGCCACGGCCGCAGACCTCGTGTGGCGGGCCGCCAGTTTCATCCCGCAAATAATGATCGGTGTTGTGGCTTTGATCGCTTGGTACCGAAAGGCTGGCCAGGCCCTGGCCAAGGTGTCCGCAAAATAGTTTCTGGCGGCTGGTTCGAACGACCTTAAATTACCTAGCCCGAAAACTAGTGTCCCGTTGAGATATCCGCTGGCCACCCGCTAGGGTTTTCCCACCCGGTCGTCGCGGGAGGGGAAGCCTTCGGCGGCCGGGCCTTTTCATGCACATGTTCTTCATGCACAACTATTTATGTACAACATCGAGAACCTTTGTGAACGGGGATTCATCTTGTGATTGAAACACAGGCGAAGAAATGGAAATCGTTCGTAGCGATGGGTGACAGTTTCACCGAAGGTGTCGGTGATCTGGGTGTCAATGGATTATATCTCGGTTGGGCTGATCGTTTGGCCGGAAAATTAGCCGACGAATACTGCACACAAAATGATCCATTAAGTTACGCCAATCTTGCAATTCGTGGTCGATTGTTGACTCAAATGGTGGACGAGCAACTTCCTCGTGCTCTCGAGTTGAATCCGGCATTGGTGTCCTTCGCGGGTGGAATCAACGACGCTATGCGGGGCTCATTTGACCTGAATGCAAAAGCAACGCAGATCGAAAGAACCGTTAGGGATTTGCGTTCAGCCGGTCACGACGTTTTGCTCTTCTCTTTTGGTGATTCATCACGCAACTCGAAGGTTATGGGTCTGATTCGTGACCGATTTGTGGGCCTGCGATCAGTAAATTTGGCAATTGCGGAAGCCTACGACTGCTATGTCGTGGATTTCTGGGATATGGAGATCTTCAATGATCCCAAAGTGTGGGATGCCGACAGACTTCATTTGAACCATCGAGGCCACGCCCTGGTGGCGGATGTAGCGATGCAATCTTTGGGTTTCGGGAATGCGCGCTTGCTTGGAGCCCGTGACGACATTGTCCAGCCCGCTTTTCCTGCTCGACTGCTAGCTGACATGTCTTGGGCGAAGAATTATGGTTGGCCCTGGGTGAGTAGGCGCCTGCGCGGAGCTTCATCGGGTGACGGAGTTTCCGCAAAATATTGGGATTACGTAGACATCTATCCCCGGGTTTAGATCGCTGGGGTCCCCGAATGTGCACAATTCTGGATCAGCCTGTCGGGTAATCCACATTGCTTCAATTTCTTTTTCACATTGTGGATTAGGTGGCAAGTTTGTTGCATGACGTTAACGGTGGAATCACATGATTCAACAATGCAGGTTGCTGGCGAGACCCTCAATGGGCTAATCAACTCATTTGGATTTTACCCGGAGAATAGCTTGATAATCCGATGGCTGAAACACGAAGAAGTCGTCCTCGTACAAAGGTGCGACATAGCCGCATTCATGACTCCTCAAAATTTGGGTCAGTTAGATCTGGAGATCTATCTTGAACCGGGTCGGGCATATTCTGCTGAAGAAGCTGCCTTGGTGGTGTGCCTGGAGAGCATGGATTCGCAAATTAATGCGGTAATCGAAGCTGTTGAATCAGCAATTGTGAACGTAGGTATCCGTTTGGGGGATGTATTCATTGCAGTTGGTCAACGCATGTACTCACGTGAATGCATTGGGGGCTGTGATGCACATTCCATTCCGCAAGACATACGAGTCAAGCGGGAGGATCGCGCACTTGAATGTGCCAGCAATGCTTCTCAGGCGATCGACGTCAAGGAGTTTCCTGAGCTTCCCAAGCCGAAAGAACTCGGCGTTTGGCGAGAAACCGAAAGCAAATATGTGCAGGAGCTCATGAAACGAGCGGGTGATGCTTTTCTCGTGTCCGAGCTAGCCCGATTATCAGTTGCTTTGGGAGATATTCGGGTTCGGGATTCAATCCTGTGGGACATGGCAAACGGTACCTACGACCGAAGTTCATTGGCGAAGAAACTAACGCATGGCTTACCGCAACTTCAGGCCACACACGGTGCACCCATCGCTACCGCGGCCGCAATCTGCTGGTGGCTTAATGGCAACGGGGCAATGGCGAATCTTTGCCTTGATCGAGCATTCACAGACGCTCCGGACTACTCATTGGCGGCCATGGTGCGTGCGGCACTAGACCACGCGCTGCCACCGGAGTTTTGGCTGGAGAGCATCAATGAACTCACCCGCGAGCAATGCCTGGCGGGACTGGATGTAGCGCCGGAAATCCAATGTGGATATAGTTCCGTGTAGGTCAAGAGTCCAGCGTTAAGCCCCGGCTAGCTAGACGGCAACCCTCCAACCGCGGTGGGGTGCTCCCGGTGGAGACCTGGCCGCATTTACTGCGGCAAGCGCGGGTCTTGCATAAGGCAGGACCCCAGAGCGATTGAGGTTGCCATGCATTGTTGTTGTACCCGCACCTTCAGCTGAGTTCGAGCATTCGTGTTCCGCACAGGCTCAGCTGGAAATGGTGCAGATGTGCGCTGTATAACTCTCATCCAATTTACCGATTATCTAGAGGAGTAAGACATGACTGATCAATGGACATTTGAAACTAAGCAAATTCACGCCGGGCAAAATCCAGACGAGGCCACGGGCGCTCGCGCACTACCGATCTACCAAACGACGTCATACGTCTTTAAAGACACCGAACATGCGGCAAACCTTTTTGCGTTGAAGGAATTGGGAAATATCTACACCCGAATCATGAACCCAACCCAGGCAGCCGTCGAGGATCGCATTGCGGCCCTTGAAGGTGGTTTGGCTGCGCTACTCGTTGCCAGTGGTCAGGCCGCCGAAACACTTGCCATCCTCAACATCGCTGAGTCCGGTGACCATATTGTCTCGAGTGCCAGCCTGTATGGCGGAACATACAACTTGTTTCACTACACGTTGCCGAAACTTGGAATCGAAGTTTCATTTGTCGAAGATGCCGATAATTTAGAATCATGGAAGGCGGCGATTCGCCCCAATACCAAAGCTTTTTATGGTGAAACCCTGTCCAATCCCCGAAATGACGTTTTGGACATCTCAGGAGTTGCGTCAGTGGCTCATGAGTTCGGCGTTCCACTTATTGTCGACAACACCGTGGCAACTCCTTATCTCATCCGGCCTTTTGAATTTGGTGCCGACATTGTTGTCCATTCGGCGACGAAGTACCTAGGCGGACATGGAACTGCTGTTGCAGGTGCGATCGTTGACGCTGGCACATTCGATTATGCGTTGTACCCGGAGCGTTTCCCAAATTACAACCAACCTGATCCCAGCTACCACGGTCTCGTGTACGCGCGGGACCTTGGTGTCGGTGGGGCATTCGGTGTTAACTTGTCATTTATTTTGAAGGCTCGGGTTCAAATGCTGCGTGATATTGGTGCAGCAGTGTCTCCGTTTAATGCATTCCTCATTGCTCAAGGAATCGAAACCCTTTCACTACGGGTCCAGCGTCATACTGAGAATGCACTGGCTGTCGCGCAATGGTTGGAGAAGCGACCTGAGGTTGTTTCAGTGAACTATGCAGGCCTACCGTCAAGTCCTTGGTATGCGAATGGACAAAAGTATGCGCCCAAGGGAACAGGTGGCGTACTCAGTTTTGAGATTGTGGGAGGAATCGAGGCGGGCAAGAAATTTGTCGAGGGCCTCGTCCTACACAGCCATGTCGCCAACATCGGTGACGTGCGAAGCCTGGTTATTCATCCTGCATCTACGACCCACTTGCAGTTGACCCCGCAGGAGCAACTGGGCAGCGGTGTTACACCAGGGCTCGTTCGCCTAGCAGTTGGTCTTGAAGGAATATCCGACATCCTGGCTGACCTTGAGGTCGGATTCGCAGCGGCCAAAAAGTAGATGCAATCAGAATATGGAGCCTTGAGTTATCAAGGAACCCCTCCCGCCAGCGGCGCTTGGCGAGAGGGGTTCCCTCAGGGTGAGCGGCTTTTCTATGACTTTGGCCCCTTCACGACTGATACGGGCTTTGTGTTTGACCAGGTCCGCGTCGCCTATCAAACGTGGGGCGTGCTCAATCATGATGCCAGTAACGCCATTTACATTGCACATGCTCTGACGGGCGACTCGCACGTAACCGGCGAGGCAGGCCCAGGACACGCAACCGGTGGTTGGTGGAATGCCTTGGTTGGTCCGGGAGCCCCAATTGATACGGATAAGTATTTTGTGGTCTGCGCTAACGTCCTAGGGGGTTGTCAAGGCACGACCGGTCCCTCTAGTGCAGCACCGGATTCGAAGCCATGGGGATCCCGTTTCCCTGTGATCACCATTGCTGACATGGTTCGTGTTGAATATGAACTCATGGGATTTCTGGGGATTTCGTCCTATTCATTGATCTTGGGGCCATCGCTGGGCGGGATGCGTGTTCTTGAGTGGATGCTTCGCTATCCGGAGGCGGTTCGAGGAGGTCTTGTTCTAGGCTCGACAGCCGCCGTAAGTGCCGAAGAAATCGGTATTCATGCGACCCAAATCATTGCAATTGAGTTAGATCCACATTTCAATAATGGTGACTATTACGAATCGGCGGTAGGACCAGTAGCGGGGATGGGTTTGGCGCGTCGCATAGCTCATCTGAGTTATCGGAGTGAGCGCGAACTGGATCTACGTTTTGGTCGAAATCTGCAAGGAACAGATCT
The DNA here is from genome assembly GCA_044336805.1 of Candidatus Nanopelagicales bacterium. Classification (GTDB taxonomy): domain Bacteria; phylum Actinomycetota; class Actinomycetes; order S36-B12; family S36-B12; genus UBA4592. The sequence continues at coordinate 14,687 of JBIIOS010000016.1, read as the reverse complement.
GCCCTCAGAAGGGGGAGTTTTTGCAGTGGAGTCCTATCTTGACCATCACGCTGACAAACTAGCGAGACGATTCGACGCCAACACCTATATCGCCCTGACGAGGGCCATGACCCTATTTGACTTGGGGGAGGGACGTGGTGGTGTAGCAAAAGCACTTGGCACGATTACGGCACCGCTCACGGTCGTAGGTATTGACTCAGATCGACTTTTCCCACTACGGCTGCAGCAGGAAATTGTCGATTCTGCTCCAGGGAGCGATCAACTACACCTTTTGATCTCACCGATTGGCCACGATGGATTCCTTGTCGAAGAGGACCAGGTAGCTCGATTTGTTGGACATGCATTGAATCGTGTTGCGGAAATTACCTCTGCTCAATAAGAGTCGTTGTTTTCCACAGGAACAAATTCAGTTCTTGATACACAACGCTTCTCGACTGACAATCAATGTGTGAAACACAACCGTCGGTCAGTATCGATTCTCATTATGAGCATTGGCGCGTTTCTATTTTCCAGTCTTGGTTCCTTCGCGCCGGAGGTCTTGGCAAATCCAGACGTCTTCGCCAATCCGGAACACGTGCGCTACGAGGGGAGCGGAGGACTAATCCTCCCTGCATCGGTAGATAGCGGCACGCGTAACGAGGTTATCCGCTGTCGAGGGTGCGCTTGGAAATTGACGGCCGCATGTGTACCGGGACCAGAAAATTATTGTGATGCAGGGATTCGAGGTTGCCCGGGGCTTATCGACCACATGCGGGTGTGGTTTAGGCCTCTAAGTGGTGAGTGGAATGAAGTTGATCGAATTTGTTTAACCAATTACGAGGTAATTACAGTTAGTGACGTTGAGAATCGAGTTGCTGAGAACTTTGAACGATACGTTCCCGAGCAGATCGCGCGCTGCTGGCCGGCAGAAGGCGCAATTACGAACCTACCCTTAATTTGTCAGTCAGGTCAGCGCCCCGACGCGCTCAGCTGGAGAATCCCCGTATCAGGGTTCATCGTCTCGATAACCACAGCGCCCTCCTGGACATGGGATTTTCATGGATCATCCCTGTTCACCGATAAGGCCGGTGGCCCCTTTCCGAATCGGGAGATTTCACACATATTCTCGACTTCCGGGGTTAAATCCATAAATGTTGTGACCAGATGGGCGGGGTATTTCAGCGTTGATTCCCTGGAGCCCGCAGCGATTGAGCGTGAACTAATTCAGAGAAGTTCGATCAACGTCATGGTTGGCCAAGCCAAGGCCCGTCTACATTGCCCCGGCGTAGGACATTGCTGACCGGCATGTGAAGATAGAGCGCCCGAACAAGCCGACAGGCTTGACTCGGGCACTTGTTATGGGTCATCGGCGAAAGGGCACCCACTCTCACATGGTAGCTACAGCGAAAAACGCGATCACTCCTAAGAAATCCGCAGCCAAGAAGGCAGCCCCGATTAAGAAGGCCGCTCCCGCAAAGAAGACGGCGCCTGTTAAGAAATCCGCAACAAAGAAGGCAGCCCCGATTAAGAAGGCCGCTCCCGCGAAGAAGGCGGCGCCCGTTAAGAAGGCAGCGCCCGCAAAGAAAGTTGCTCCCGCAAAGAAGGTTGCTCCCGCAAAGAAGGCTGCCTCAGCGAAAATCGCTGCTAAACCCGCTAAACCCGCCAAGCTCTCGGAGGAAATAGATCCTGAATTACTCATAGATGTCATTGACATCGGTGACGAGATTATTGAGATTGATCTATCTGATGAACCCGACTTGAAAGTCGCTGCTGAATTGGAGAAGGACTTAGAACTAGATCTTGAAAAGGATCTCGCTGATGCAGAGAAGGATGATCCAGCAACGGCATCTGATGATTCTGCGACCTTCACTATTTCACATGTTGATGAGACTGATGAGCCAGTACAGACCGTTACCGTTGCAGGGGCAACAGCGGACCCGGTCAAGGACTACTTGAAGCAAATCGGCAAGGTCCCACTCCTCAATGCTGAGATGGAAGTTGAACTAGCCAAGCGGATCGAGGCAGGGCTTTTCGCAGAAGAAATGCTCAATGAAGGCGCCAAGATGGACAAAAAGAAGCGCCTGGATATGGAGTGGATCGCAACTGATGGTCGAAGGGCAAAAAACCATCTCCTCGAGGCAAACCTACGGCTGGTAGTTTCCCTTGCAAAGCGCTATACGGGTCGAGGGATGCTTTTCCTTGACCTGATTCAGGAAGGAAACCTGGGTCTGATCCGGGCTGTTGAAAAGTTCGATTACACCAAGGGTTACAAGTTCTCAACGTATGCGACATGGTGGATTCGTCAGGCGATCACCAGGGCCATGGCCGACCAAGCTCGAACCATTCGAATCCCGGTCCACATGGTGGAAGTTATTAACAAGCTGGCTCGTGTCCAACGTCAGATGTTGCAAGACCTGGGCCGCGAACCAACGCCCGAAGAATTGGCGATGGAACTGGATATGACACCTGAAAAGGTTGTTGAGGTCCAAAAGTACGGCCGCGAGCCGATTTCGCTGCACACCCCACTGGGCGAAGAAGGTGACAGCGAGTTCGGCGACCTAATTGAAGATTCAGAAGCCATAGTCCCCAGCGATGCAGTCTCATTCACTCTTCTGCAAGAACAACTCGAGTCGGTGCTGGACACTCTCAGCGATCGGGAGGCTGGAGTGGTCCGAATGCGATTCGGTCTCACTGATGGTCAACCAAAGACACTTGATGAAATCGGCAAAGTTTACGGAGTGACCCGTGAGCGAATCAGGCAAATCGAAAGCAAAACAATGTCAAAACTTCGCCATCCCAGTCGTTCACAGGTACTGCGGGACTACCTCGACTAAATCGCGTAACGAAGGCCGATTAGGGAGCTTCGTTGAGGCGGTGTAATTCATCAACAATATTGACCGATTTTGGTCGCAAGGCCGCTTGATGGGTCCCCCAGTGGTGACCGCAAAATAACAACTGTGAGCCTCCCGGAAGCTCGGCGAGGACATAAGCCTGAGCCCCGCACCGATCACAACGATCGGTGGTGGCAAGGGTTGCGGGGGCCAGGGTCTGGGTGCTGGATGCGGACATGAAGTTATTTAAACATGAAAACGTTGATGATGGTGAGAAGGCGCTCCGAGGTTCGCCAATAGCGAAGTCGGGGAGCCCAAATCCTCTGACGTGAGTCATTCCCATGGTGGGGGTCTTCGCCACACTAAGTTAGATCAGTGGTCACGCCCAAAAATTCTCCTGCCTCACCGCAGGACTACACAGCCAAGAACATCGCGGTTCTCGAGGGCTTAGAGGCGGTGCGCAAGCGTCCCGGGATGTATATCGGCTCAAATGACTCGAGAGGCTTGATGCACTGTCTTTGGGAGATTGTTGATAACGGGGTCGATGAAGCTTTAGCTGGATTTTGTACCGAAATTTCGGTCACCCTACTCCCTGATGGCTCAGCCGAAGTCCACGACAATGGTCGTGGGATTCCCATTGACATCGAGAAGCGGACCAAGCTGACCGGTGTGGAAGTTGTCATGACCAAGCTTCATGCTGGTGGGAAATTTGGCGGTGGTTCCTATGCCGCCTCAGGCGGCCTACACGGCGTCGGTGCATCTGTGGTTAATGCGTTGTCATCACGGCTTGATGTGTCTGTGATCCGCGGGGGCAAGATTCATTCAATGTCATTTCGACGAGGTGTACCCGGAAGTTTTGAGGAGGAGGGCCCTCACGGAGCTTTCGCCAAAAAGAGCGGCCTCACTGTTACCGGGAAGGCTCCAAGAACGAAAAGTGGAACAACGGTGCGCTGGTGGGCAGACCATGAAGTCTTCACTAAAGATGCTCAATACGATCGCACAGCATTACGCGATCGAGCACTTCAAAGTTCCTTTTTGGTTCCAGGACTCACCCTGCGGCTCTCAGACATGCGTGACCCCGATGACCTTTGGCAGGAAAGTTTTGTGCACAAGGGTGGGGTCGCCGAATACGCGAGCTACCTCAGCACGGGTGAAGAGATTGGCGGTGTTATTCGGCTCACCGGAACGGGGCACTTCGCCGAAACCGTCCCAGTCCTCGATGATCAGGGCCATATGACGAGCCAAGAGGTACAGCGTGATTTAGGCGTCGACATTGGCTTGGTCTGGAACACCGGGTATGAATCAACCCTTCGTTCCTTTGTCAATGTGATCGCGACTCCCAAGGGAGGAACACACGTGATCGGGCTGGAGCGCGCCCTTACTAAAGTTTTTAACGAGTATTTGAAAGACTCAAAAATACTCAAGGCGAGCGAGGATGGTGTCACTAAGGAAGACGTCAGTGAGGGACTCACGGCTGTTGTCGCGGTGCGACTTGCTGAACCGCAATTTGAGGGGCAAACCAAAGAAGTTCTCGGGACACCCGCAGCAACTCGAATCGTCTCCGCCGTAGTTGCAAAAGAAATGACGAAATGGTTGAAGACCCCACCGCGCGGCGATAAGGCAACGGCTCGATTGATTGCCGAAAAAGTGGCTAATGCAATGCGGGCTCGAGTGGCTGCGCGCAGTCACCGCGACACTCAGCGCCGAAAGACTGCCCTTGAATCCTCCTCCATGCCAGCCAAACTCGTTGATTGCCGGAGCACGGATGTTGCTGAATCTGAACTTTTTATCGTTGAAGGTGACAGTGCGTTGGGTACTGCCAAGTCGGCGCGCGACTCGAAATATCAAGCATTGCTGCCGATCCGGGGAAAAATTCTCAACGTCCAGAAATCCTCTCTCTCTGACATGTTGAAAAATACTGAATGTGCATCGATTATTCAGGTGATCGGAGCTGGCTCGGGTCGCTCATTCGATCTTGACCAAGCCCGTTACGGAAAAATTATTTTAATGTCTGATGCCGATGTCGATGGAGCCCATATTCGGTGCCTGCTACTTACACTGATCAATCGCTATATGCGACCACTATTGGAAGATGGACGCGTATTTGCGGCAGTCCCTCCATTGCACCGCATAGAAGTTGTGAATTCGGGTAGCAAAGCCAATGACGTGATGTACACATATTCGGATCAGGAAATGAAAACTGCATTGGCGCAGGCAGAAAAACAAGGCAAGCGTGTCAAAGATCCTGTACAGCGCTACAAAGGGCTTGGGGAGATGGACTCCCATCAACTCCGTGAAACTACAATGGACCCAGCGCGCCGGACGCTGCGTCGCATGACGATCTCCGATGCGGACAATGCCCTTGACGTATTCGATCTTTTGATGGGAACCGATGTCGCTCCCCGAAAGGAATTCATTGTTTCTGGGGCCCAGAGCCTCGACCGAGAAAGGATAGATGCCTGATGAAAGATGCCAGTGAGTTTGATACCGATTTCGCGGATATTCTCGAGGCTAACAAGGAATATGCACGTCATTTCAGTGATAGTGGGCTCACGGGCGTTGCCCGAAGAGGGCTGGCCGTGGTGACCTGCATGGATTCACGAATTGATCCGCTAGCACTTCTCGGCATGAAAGCAGGGGATGTGAAGATTCTGCGCAATGCGGGGGCCAGGGTGACGGAGGACGTTCTGCGAACCTTGGTCTTAGCGAATCACCTCCTGGGTGTTAACCGCGTGCTCGTGATGCCTCACACCAATTGTCGGATGGCCTCTGGAGAGGAGGAGCAAGTGCACGAGGCTATTTTTGCTGCTTCGGGCATCGACTCTCACGGTATTGAGATCAGAACTGTCACAGACCAGCTGGGCGCATTGAAGGCTGACGTCACGCGGGTGCGCGCTTACCCGTTACTCTCGAAAACAATTGTGGTTGGTGGCGCTATTTTCGACGTTCACTCCGGACTATTGATGCCGCAGGATGTCTAATTCACGAACTGGAATGAGGAGTTCATGAGAGTCGCGGTCATTGGTGCGGGACCTTCGGGCATTTATGCCGCCGAGCATCTTGCGTCTGAATATCACGTTGAAGTCGACGTCTACGATTATTTGCCCGTACCTTTCGGCCTCGTGCGATACGGAGTTGCCCCCGACCACTATTCGATCAGGTCCGTTCGGGACAAATTGGCGGAAACCTTTGAAAACCCATTAGTTCGCTTTCGTGGAAACGTGAAGATCGGCCGTGACATATCAGCCCAGGAGTTGCAAGAGCACTATGACGCTGTCGTTTACACCTACGGAGCTTCACTTGACCGGGAATTAGGTATTCCAGGCGAAGATCACACGATGAGTATTGCCGCTACTGCATTTGTTCGCTGGTACACCGGGCACCCGGACGCGATCGATTTTGGTGAGTATCTGCCCTATGCAAGCGATGTTGCGGTAATTGGATTGGGAAATGTTGCTGTCGATGTTACTCGTATCCTGATAAAACCGGTGTCTGAATTGGAATTGACTGATATTCCCCAGCACGTCCTTGATGCACTCGCTCGCAGCGCCGTTAGTCGGGTACATGTTGTAGGGCGACGGGGCCCGGAACACGCTACTTTCACAACAAAAGAATTGAAGGAACTCGGAGAGATTCCGGGGGTTGATGTGATCGTGGATCCCGGGGATTTACCCATAGATTTCACCCAAGCTGCTGCTTCGAACAAAGTAGTTGCCCGAAATCTCGAAGTCATTTCCGACTGGTCTAAGCGCGAAGCGCATTCGGACAAAAGCATCCAATTTCACTTTTACTGCACACCCGTAAGGATGGATTTAGAGCGCGGTGTCTTGAGCGTGACCAAGAAGAAACTCGATGATAACGGTCAATTAGTTGCCTCAGGGGAAGTGCAAGAAATCGAAGCCCAAATGGTTATTCGAAGTATCGGATACCGTGGTGAAGGGCTACCGGGAGTTCCTTTTGATCAGCAAAGCAACGTAATTCCCAGTGTGGACAGTGCAGTTGTTGGCCTGGAAAACTCATATGTTGCAGGCTGGATCAAGCGTGGTCCCTCGGGGATTATTGGCACAAATAAGAAGGACGCGGTAGCGTGCATAAATCAACTTATTTCAAGCAGCAGTGAATCAAAAGCGACGAGTGCAGAGATAATTGACCAAGTGTTGGCTGGTCGAGGCGTTAATGTCATTGACTTTGCAGGCTGGAAGAGAATCGATGCTCGCGAGAAGGAACTTGGACAATCTCGCGGTAGGGAGCGAACTACTATTCACAACCGCGAGGATTTGATTCAGATTGGTTTGGGGATCTAGGCCGGCGGAAAATTACGCTTCCGTGCGCAATGCATACCAAGAATCAGATTTCGGGTCACCGCCACAGGATGCCACGGTTGACATTGGCGTTGAAGTAACAGTAAATGATTCCTTTTGGTTGTTTACCAGAGCGGTAATGTGAAAATCCGCGTGCTGTTGCTCACACGTTAGAAATGTAATTTCCTGTGGCCACACGAAGGCGTGGACCACCTGCTCCGCCGGGGATAAGTGGGTGACACCTCTGATGTATCGAGGGTCCACACCGCCTTCCCCGAGTATGTCCTCTACCGCATGGGGTTCAAGTCGACCGAGAACAAGATTTTCGGGCAACCACACTGCAGTCGGAGCGAACCGGTGACCGCCAAGGTGGCTGCACTCCAGAATCTGCGCGTACAAATCAGGGGAGAGCATCTCCTTGCATTGGCCAATGAGGCCTCTCCCGAAAGTAGCGCAACACTGGTCACGTTTGCCGTTCGTGCAGATCAGTAGTTTCGGGCTGGAAGGGTGTGTATCTGCGAGGTCGGGGAGGCCTTCTGAATTGAGTATTCCCTGAAGTAGATCCGCGTGGCCATTGGAGTACAAAAACGTTGACTTGGGATAGGGATCGATGCCCCTAGGCGTGCGTGCAATCAAGATTTGGGCACCTTGTTCATTGGCCCATGACTTGAGATCCTGCGATATCAGGGTGTCAACCGGACGCTCACCCCAAGCGCCTTGATGCAATACAACTAACCAAGATTGCGAAGTTGGTGCAGAGCCAGCGAGGGGTGCTTGCGCATTAAGAATGCTGCATGGTGTGTCGCCAGACACAGGTCAAGATTCCAGACGAATAATTATTGGGCCACCGATTGCATCAATTGGGTGAGTGAGTTGCACGCCCGTACCATCGCGTTTACCGTCTGAACTTGGGAGGTGAGCGGCTTTCCCACTTGAGGTGGCGGCTCGAGCTGGTGTCGGGCCGCACCAGGCTCGTAACAGTGAGTCTTCCCCTGACCGAAACTTATGTGCCCGGACTCCTGATGTTGCTCGTCCTTTGCCTGGATACTGGGTGAAGTCGGACACTTTGCCGTGGCCCAATTCGGTACCGGGAAGCGCTTGACTCGAGCCCGAGACACTGACCACTAGATTCGTATTCCTTGGGTCAACCACACCAAAAAAGATTACGTGCGAATCTGCAACCTTTATCCCTGCCACACCACCCGCGGCCCTGCCTTGGGCGCGCACAGAATTTGCAGGAAAATGCAGGAGTTGCCCAGCTGCGCTGATGAATACCAACTGGCACTGCTTTGCGTTGGCGTCGTCGAGTGCAACCGCTCCAACGACAGAGTCGTTCTCGTCTAATCCGATCACATCCCACACAGTGCGATTGATTGCGTGGGTTGATGCAAGACGCTTAACTAATCCATTACGTGTGCCCAATACAAATGGTGACTCGAGATTGAGAACGGCAACGGGTGATTCATTTTTCTCTAAGGTCAGGAAAGCCCCAATCGGTGCACCGCCGCTGAGTCCTGGAACTCCCTGTGTTGGCGGAATGGCTGGGATATCAACCACCGATATTCGATGGACATTACCCATAGATGTAAGGACTCCTAACTCACCACGCGATGTGCCTCGCGCAGCTGAAATGACAACATCATGGCTTGAGCGAGTAGGTGCATCACTGTCGAGTGACACTTCGGTACTGATGGCGGCTGTTCGTGCGATCAGTCCTGTGCTCGATAGGAGAACAACGCAATCCTCGTCGGCTATCTCCATGGAGTGATTTGCAGCGACCTGAGGGGCGCCGGTGGCTTCCAGAAGTAAGGTTCTGCGAGGGCTGGAGTGTGCTGAACTCACTTGGGCTAATTCAGTTGACACTAGTGTGCGAAGTCGTGCTTCGCTGGCCAGTAGAGCTTCCAGTTCCTCAATTGTTGTACGAAGCTGATCAGCCTCCTTGTCCAACTCGATACGTGAAAACTTGGTGAGCCGGCGAAGAGGCATCTCGAGTATGTAATTCGTTTGGATTTCTGAGAGGTCAAAGATCTCCATCAGGCGGATTCGCGCGGCAGCCGTGTCATCACTGTTGCGAATCACTTGAATGACCTCGTCAATGTCAAGAATCGCAATGAGTAAACCGTCAACGAGATGCAGCCTGCTGGCAGCGACTTCCTTGCGGAAACGACTTCGTCGTGTAACCACATTGATCCGATGGTCAATGAAGACCTCAATCATTTGCTTGAGACCCATGGTTACCGGTTGGCCTTCAACAAGGGCGACCGCATTGATATTGAAGGAGTCTTCCATTGGAGTGAGTTTGTATAACTGTTCAAGTACCGCTTCAGGGGAAAATGCACTCTTACACTCAATAACAAGCTGCAACCCTGAGTCACCATCGGTGAGATCCACAATATCGGAGATACCCTGGAGCTTTTTACTGACGACCAAGTCCTTGACACGCTCGATAACCCGCTCAGGTCCGATATTTGCGGGGAGTTCGGTAACGACTATTCCACGCTTTCTCGGAGTGATTTGTTCAATCTTTGCTCGGGCGCGAACTCTGAATGTTCCCCTGCCACTTTCGTAGGCATCTCTGATGCCATCGAGGCCAATAATCACGCCTCCGGTTGCGAAATCAGGCCCAGGAATGAAGGTCATGAGTTCGTCTAGGGTTGCCTTCGGGTTATCCAAGAGGAACCTCGTGGCGTTTATCACCTCGGTTAGATTATGTGGGGCTAAGTTTGTGGCCATCCCTACGGCAATACCACTCGCACCGTTCACCAACAAATTAGGAATGGCCGCCGGGAGTACGAGTGGCTCAACTTCTCGACCGTCATAATTTGGGGCGAAGTCCACGACGTCTTCATCAATTCCAGCGGTCATGTCAATGGCGCTTTGCGCCAATCGAGCCTCCGTGTAGCGCATTGCGGCAGGGCCGTCGTCGAGTGAACCGAAGTTTCCATGACCATCAATGAGTGGCAGTCGAAGTGAGAATGACTGCGCCATGCGCACCAAAGCGTCGTAGATTGCGGTATCTCCGTGGGGGTGTAATCGGCCCATTACTTCACCGACAACTCGGGCGCTTTTCACGTGGCCTCGGTCGGGGCGAAGTCCCATCTGGTTCATCTGAAAAAGAATTCGTCGCTGAACGGGCTTCAGACCATCACGGGCATCGGGTAGAGCCCGCGAGTAAATGACCGAGTAGGCATATTCCAAGAACGAGTCACGCATTTCGTCGGCGACGTCGGTGTCGATAATGCGCGAAACACCGCTTCCAGCGTTCTTCTTAACGGCCATGGGTCGGGCAATTTCCTCTCATTGGAGTTCGCTTATCGGGGCGCTGAATCATTGGTGATTGTGGTGGCTCCAACTTCGCCAAGGACACGTCCTGCCAGAATAGTGCCTGCTGCGATGGAAGCGGGGATATCGCTGCCTGCGAGCCACGCGTTGAGATAACCGGCATTGAAGGCATCTCCAGCACCAGTGGTTGATGTAACCGAACTGATTTTGGTAACCGGGATCGTGTAGTTGTGAATTGAGTTTCCAAGGGCACGAACGGGTTTCGCGGCATCGGTAACCACGACGGTAGGTGATGAAGGATGTAGAGCTGTTGAAATAAGCCCCAAATCAATGTTGTCGGGTTCGATACCCTCTGTATTGAGCAACCGCGTGATTTCGAGCGCTTCATCGGCATTTGCAAGTAATAGGTCACTCAAGGCCATGGCCGCCATGAGTCGATCGCGGTTGCGGGCAAGAAGCGCACTCGAGGCAGGGTCCAAACTCACGGTTGCACCGAGTTGGCGCGCTTGCGCCATGTAAGCGAGGGCGGTAATTCCACTGACTTCGTGGAAAAGGATGTACGCCGACACGTGAAGGTGATTGAAATCGGAAGCTGACAACTCACTGATTGGTAGCAAGTTTTCACATCTCGCGTTGGCTCCGGCACTAGGAATCATCGTTCGTTGGCCGTCGCGTTCGTTGAGTATAAGACAGACACCTGTCAATTCACCGGGTACCCGTTGGACCAAGACGTTAACACCAGAATCGCGAATTTCATTGACCAAGTAGTCACCGAGTGGATCATCGCCAATGGCTCCGATCAAATGAACCGAGTTTCCGGCTCGGGCAAGCCACGTTGCCGTGTTTGCCGCACTTCCGCCAGGGCTCAATGTTGTCTGAGAAGGAAAATCACTACCCCGGGCAAGTGTCAGCGCTTCGAGAGTGTCGACCTCACATGCAATGTCAACCATGAGGTCACCAAGAAGTTGAATCGATGCTGTCCCCACGTGCGGCTAGGCCTGTTTCATTACCAAGGAATTCGCAACGGCGATGCGAGCGGCGAGGTCTGCATTGCGAACGATGATGTCAGTGTTTACGACCAAACTCTGACCATGTGTTGCTCGGTGGAAATGGTCGAGTAGAAATGGCGTGACGTCCTTACCAGAAATCTTTTTTGAATCAACCAATTTTAATCCATCACTCAACACTTGGTCATGTAGATCAGGGTCAAGTTGACTCGTTAAAGGCAGCGGATTTGCAATTACGAGTCCAGATGTAATCTGTAATGCCCGACGCGCAGCCATAACGTCTGCAATCTCCGAAGGGTCACCGAGGGACCAGTCAACATAGAACCCTGAATCGCTCAAGTAAAAGCCAGGGAATTGATGCGACCCGTAAACGAGCACACCGACATTGAGGGTTTCAAGTCGTTCCAAGGTGGCCCCAACGTCGAGTATCGACTTCACGCCCGAACAAACAATCGTGATCGGGAGCAGGCTCAATGCAGTCAAATCGGCTGATTCATCCCAACTCTCGCGGGCATATCGATGGACCCCACCCAGACCACCCGTGGCGAAAACTTCAATTCCCGCCACCATCGCCAGGTGACTTGTTGCAGCAACGGTTGTGGCGGCGAATCCTTTTCGCGCTGAGACGGTTGCAAGATCGCGGATGCTCGTCTTAACTACATCATCGCGTGTTGCGATTTGTTCCAACTCTTCTTGATCCAAACCAATATGGACTCGCCCTGCAAGCATTGCAATCGTTGCCGGCGTGGCGCCTTGAGATCGAACGATGCTCTCGACCTCGAGGGCGACGCGCAAATTCTCTGGGCGTGGAAGCCCGTGGCTGATAATCGTGGACTCAAGAGCCACGACAGGGGTCCCATTGAGGAGAGCCTCGGAAACCTCGTTGCTATAGGAAAAAAGACCCGATTTTTGATTCGGCAAATTCACGTAATGACCCTAACCCCTAGACTTAGGCTCAATGAATACCGGTGTGCTAGAGCAGCAGTTGCAGAGTGATCTTGAGCGGCATGGCTATTACCCGCAGCTGGTATTCCAGGCCCTGGACAAAGCACTGGGTGCTGAGGAGTTGCTCGCATTCGTTGTCCACCAAGAGGCCACTTTTGAACGAGATGAATTACGACGGCATATGAGTGTTTTAGCCCTGACGCACACTCGCTTGATCGTTTCGCATACGGACGAGCACAACCACGATGGTGAGTTCTATGCATCAACATCTAATGAAAGTGTTCGTTTGAGCGCGATTGACACGGTGGTACTTAACCAGGTGGTAAAAAACCCTTTGGGTTCGGTTGGACCGATACTTTCTGAAGTCGTGCTCTCAGTGGGTTGGGGCGCTGTGAGTCGGATCGAGTTGGAACCTGCAGCGTGTGGCGATCCCGATTGTGATGCGGAACATGGATTTGTTGGAACTGCAACCAATGACGATTTCTCACTCAGGGTGTCACAGGCGGCCGATGGAGACGAGACTGTCGCACAGGTGCGTGAATTTGCCGATATTTTGTCTCAGGCCAGTGTCTCGGGTAAAAACTAGACCCGCGTGAACCAGCAACTTTCACAACCTGTCATGAACGGCGGGCTTGAATTAAGAGATGTAATTCCCAGCGCAATTCATTCACTGAATCCTGATCTCATGCCCATAGGGTCACTCGATTCATTGGCCTACATCCCACCTTCATCACACGTTGTAGTCCTACTCATCGATGGACTGGGTGAAATTCAACTTCAGGAATTTGGAGCTGAGCTATTTTTGACAAGGTCAACAGTTGCTACTCCAATGCGAACACAGTTTCCCAGTACGACGCCGGTGGCTTTGGGATCATTCGGGACAGGTGAGAGCCCCGGCCAGCACGGTTTTGTCGGAGCTAGTTTTTACCTTCCAGAAGTAGAGGCGATGTTTGCGCCGCTGCAATGGGGATCAACGCCACATCCACACTCCTTGACGCCATCGGCGCCACTGTTCGAATGGGCCGCAGGACATGGAATTGACGTTGCAAGCATCGCTAAGGAAAAGTACCGAAACTCTGGTCTGACTCAGTCCGTGCTTCGGGGCGGTGCATATTTTGGAGCAGCTGATCTTGTCGACATAGACGGGGTTCTCCGAGATCGAGTGAAAAGGGCGATTTCGCCGGCCCTCACTTACGTGTACTGGCCTGACCTTGATCGTGTAGGCCACGTATATGGTCCTGGATCTTCCCAATGGATTGCAGAACTCCAGTTGGTCGATTCATTTATTTCGCGCCTCGCTCTCACCATTATGGAGAATCCTCAATCTGATATCAGTCTGGTAGTCACCTCGGATCACGGAATGGTTTCCTGTCCAGTTGAGCGACGTATTCATATTGAATCCAATGTTGATTTGGCGCGGGATGTGAAACTCGTGGGTGGGGATCCGCGCGCACGTCATATTTACACTCGGACGGGTTCAGCGGGTGAGACGGCCACCCGGTGGCAGGAAGTATTAGGTAAAGATTTCTCTGTGGTGCCCCGTGCAGAGTTAATCCAAGGAGCGCTTTTTCCTCAATTTGATCCGGATTTCCTGGAGCGGATGGGTGATTTCATGGTGATTGCCCATAGCGATGCGATGCTGTCGAGCAACGTTGATCTACGTACTTCATCCCTGCTGGGGCAGCATGGATCGGTTTCTGCTGCAGAAATGCTGATTCCATTAAGAGTGTTTCATTCGGGGTCAAGCAATTAGGGTGCGTCATCCTGATGGCCAAGTGACGGTGGCGTCAGCTCACATGGAATTATGCGGGCGTGGCCGAATTGATCTACTTCGTGGGAACGATGGACTGCGGTAAATCCACATTAGCTTTGCAAACTGATCACAACCACTCGAGTCGCGGAAGATCGGGCGTGGTCTTCACCAAATTTGATCGGGCCGGGGAATCGGTATTGTCGAGCCGACTTGGGCTTGAGGTGCCAGCGGTTGAGGTGAGTGATGAACTCAACCTTCGCAGGTTTGTGGTGGACCGACTCTCAAGCGGTCACCGGATTGACTATTTGATATGTGACGAAGCCCAGTTTTACTCACCAGAACAAATTGAGCAGATTGCCCAATTGGTCGATGATTTAGCGATTGACGTATTCGCATTTGGAATTCTGACCGATTTTCGAACTAAACTTTTTCCCGGATCCGCACGCTTACTGGAACTTGCCGATCGTGTTCAGTACCTGCAAGTTGAGGCATTATGTTGGTGCGGCAATCGAGCACTTCATAACGCACGCACCATTGACGGCGAAATGACAACAGAAGGCGATCAAGTTCTCGTCGGGGACGTGGATAG